>JANOLL010000091.1:0-9327 GCA_031419775.1 Polaromonas sp.
TGCAGTCGAGCCAGGCTTGCCACACGGCCTGAACGTCTGCCACGGTTGGGCAAACACGCTGACTTGTCGCTGATGCGGATTCGACCCCACCGGACCCGTGCGCCAGGCGGTGTCAAAGTTATAGATCTGAACATGCGGCAGATCCAGCGCGACCGCAATATGGCTCACACCACTGTCCACCCCGATCACGCCGGCACTGGCGGCCAACACTTGCGTCAGCGCGTCCAGCCCCAGCAGGGGTAATAGCACCACCTCTGCGCGATTCAGGCCACTGGCAATGGCTTGGCTCCTGGCCTGTTCTGCGGCGCTACCATGCGCCAGAGCGATCACGTAACCCGCCTTCACCAGGTTCTGACCGAGGTGTACCCAATGCTCAACCGGCCACTCCTTGTCAGCTCGCGACGTACCATGGACAAAAACAACGGTTCGGGCGCGCAATATGTTTGCTATATTTAGCATAGCATCTGAATCAATAAAAACGCTGGATTCAGGCATTTTTAAGCCAAATTTTGGCACTGCAGAAAGGCCATAGCCCAACGCGCGCGCCACCAACTCGCGGGAACGCTGGACGGCGTGGATATGGGTCTCTACGGCGATGGCCACATCCGCCACCCACCGGGTCGGCGCCTCGTAGGCCGAGCCCTCGGTCTGGTTAGCCAGCGCATAGCGTTTGCCGTGAGGACTGAGGCGACTGAGCCGGGCCACCAGCGCAGATTTGGTCAATCCCTGCAAATCAATCACCGCATCGTAGGCCTCGCTCTGCAAGTCAGCTTTGAATTCACGCCAGGCCTGCCGGGTAGCACTCGCCAGCGGCGATTTGCGCCATCGCCTGAGGTCGCAGCTGATGACCCGATGCAATCCGGCGCAATGCGTCAGCACCGCAGCGAATGATTTTTCAACCACCCAGTCAATCTGCGCACCGGGCAGTGCTGCGCGAATGTCTGACACCACCGGTAGCGCATGCACCACATCGCCCAAGGAAGACAGTTTGACCAGAAGGATTTTTTCGACTCCCACGCTTGTCACGTAGTGCAAGGTATTGCCCTCCGAGGGGGCCGTGCTTGCTGGGGGCGACCCGGCGCTGCGCACGTGCACGGGGTGATCAATGCGCCGCGGCCGCAAAACTCGCGTCTGGCTTGACGCTGCGCAGCAGTGCCAACATGGCCGCCTCAATCCGCTCCAGCGCCGCCTGGGTGTGCCCTTCAAAGCGCAACACCAAAACCGGCGTGGTGTTGGATGCGCGTATCAGTCCAAAGCCATCAGGCCAATCGACCCGCACGCCGTCAATGGTGGAGACCACAGCAGGTTTTTCAAAATGCGCCGCCTGAATCAAGGCGTCGACCACCCGATGCGGCTCTCCTTCCTTGCAAGCCACATTCAGCTCGGGTGTGCTGAAGCTGGTCGGCAGGCCGTTGAGCAAGACACCTGCGTCTGGCACGCGGCTGACGATTTCCAGCAGACGCGCGCCCGCATAGGTGCCATCGTCAAAGCCATACCAACGCTCCTTGAAGAAGATGTGTCCGCTCATTTCACCCCCCAGCGGTGACTGGACTTCTTTCATCTTGGCCTTGATCAGCGAATGGCCGGTCTTGTACATCAGCGGCACACCGCCCGCGGCTTCAATCTCAGGGGCCAGGCGCTGCGAACATTTGACGTCAAACAGAATCGTCCCGCCGGGTACCCGCGACAGCACATCGCGCGCAAACAGCATCATCTGCCGGTCGGGATAAATATTCTGGCCGTCCCGGGTGACGATGCCCAGTCGGTCGCCGTCACCGTCAAACGCCAGACCCAGTTCGGCGTCTCCGGTGTGCAGCGCCTCGATCAGGTCACGCAGATTTTCAGGTTTGCTGGGGTCGGGGTGATGGTTGGGAAAGTTGCCGTCCACTTCGCTAAACAGCTCTGTCACCTCGCAGCCGAGCGCCCGAAAAATGCCGGGTGCCGAAGCGCCGGCAATGCCATTACCCGAGTCAATCACGATCTTCATCGGGCGAGACAGCCGGATGCCCGACACGATGCGCTCACGGTAGGCCGCCGCCACGTCAACCTCGCTGATGGTGCCGGGCATAGCGGGCAAGACCCAGGTTTCGGCCTGCATCATCTGACGCAGCGCCTGAATCTCGTCACCATAAATGGCGCGACCGGCCAGTACCATCTTGAAGCCGTTGTGGTCCTTGGGATTGTGACTGCCCGTGACCTGAATACCCGAGTTAGCCAGCGTGTTGGCGGCAAAGTAAAGCATCGGCGTGGTGACCGGGCCGACCTCGATGACGTTAATTCCTGATGCGGCCAGCCCCCTTACCAGTGCCGCGCTCAAGGTTGCACCGCTGAGTCGGCCATCACGACCGACGGCCACCGCTTTTTCCCCCTCCCGGAGGGCAACCGTACCGAAGGCCTTGCCAAGCGCTTCCGCCATCTCTTCATTGATAGTGGTGGGCACCACGCCACGAATGTCATAGGCCTTGAAAATAGCTGCGTTGGCTTGCATGGCGATGGTTCCGTAGATGAGAGATTCCGATCGATTGTAGGCGGCGACCCCCACACCAAAACACGCCAAAACAGCTATTGCAGTCAGGTCCGAAAACGGCTAGTTGTGGTCAGCATCAGGCGTATCATCAGTGCATGCGTGCAGCCGAAACCCTTGCCAGCAACGACTGCTACCTTGCCCTGAAGGCGCGTGATGCCCGCTTTGACGGTTGCTTTTTCACCGGCGTGACGTCGACCGGCATCTACTGCCGGCCGGTCTGTAGCGCCAAGACGCCCAAACGAGAGAACTGCGTTTTCTTCCGCTATCCGGCGCAGGCTGAAAGTGCGGGTTTTCGGCCCTGCCTGCGTTGCCGTCCCGAACTGGCGCCGCATTCGCTGGCGTGGTCGATGCAAGACGCCTCCACCATTCTGGCGCACCAGGCTGCGCGCATGCTGGACGAGCCTGATCCATCCGATGAACAGCCGCATTCCATTGCCCGGCTGGCCGCCCGACTGGGGGTCAGTGACCGCCATGTGCGCAGGCTATTTGAAGCCCGCTTTGGCGTATCGCCCATTCAGTATCTGCAGACGCGTCGCCTGCACACTGCCAAGCAATTGTTGACCGATACGCTGCTGCCGATCACCCAGATTGCGCTGATGAGTGGCTACACCAGCGTGCGGCGCTTTAACGATGCCTTTTTGCAGCAATACCGACTCAACCCGACGCAGCTCAGGCGCAAGAGTGCCCCCGGTTCAGATCGCCAGCCTCAGGCAACCGCTGGCATCACTGTCAGGCTCGGCTATCGGCCGCCCTATGACACCGCGAGCATGCTGGCGTTTTTCAGCATGCGTGCCATCAGTGCTATGGAATTCATTGCTTCGAGCGACGGAATCACGTCGCTCACCAGAACTTGCCGCATCGAGTCAGGGGGCAAGACCCACACCGGCTGGCTGCGCGCACATTTTGACGAGACCCGCCTGCAATTGGTCCTGACGGTAAGCGACAGCTTGCGAGGCGTTCTGCCTCAGGTGATTTACCGGGCGCGCGCGCTGTTTGACCTGGACGCCGACCCCCAGGCGATCAACCACCTGCTGCACGCTCACTTTCCGTCGGCCGATGGCCTGCGCGTACCGGGCACGCTGGACGGCTTCGAGCTTGCCGTGCGGGCCGTACTGGGCCAGCAAATTACCGTGGCGGCAGCCCGTACGTTGGCGCAACGCCTGGTGGGCCAGTTTGGCGAGCCGATTGAGACGCCTTGGGCCCAGTTGACGCGGGTCTTCCCAAGCCCCGCGATGCTGGCAGCACTGGATCTCACGAACGGTGACGCACTGGGCACACTGGGCACACTGGGCATCGTGAGGCAGCGGCAGACGGCTATCGTCAGCCTGGCCCGCGCGGTGGTCGATGGACGCCTGGCTTTGCGTGCGGGCGCCGACGTGCCTGCTACCGTCGCCGCACTGAAAGCGCTACCGGGCATTGGCGAATGGACGGCGCAGTACGTCGCCATGCGCGCCTTGCGTTGGCCCGATGCATTTTTAGCCGGCGATGCCGCGCTGCACAAAGCACTCGGCGTGCAAGGTCTCCACCATCCGGCCAAACGCGCTGAGCTGGCGTCACTGGCCTGGAAACCTTGGCGCAGCTATGCCGTGATTCGCCTGTGGCAGGGTGGCAGCGCAGGTCACATTTCACAAGCTCCTGAATTAATAGCAACTACCAGCCGTCCGGCGCTGGCTACAGCTCTGAAAACCATCAAAAAACGGCTGTCCACCAGCGCCAGGGCTGGCGCCCCATCGAGGTCTACAGTATGAAATTCGATGCTTCCATGGTTCACACGACTTTTACTTGTCCACTGGGTACGGTAATCATTGCGGCGACGCGTCAGGGCCTCGCGGGACTCTGGTTTGACGACCAGCGCCACCTACCGGCGGAACTGGCCGGAAGCGCGGTGTGGCGCGCAGAGCCGGAGCATCCGGTGCTGGTGCAAACCATGGCGCAGATCGGCGAGTATTTTTTAGGCCGCCGTCTGGCTTTTGACCTGCCACTCGACCTGCTGGGCGGCACCGCGTTTCAGCGTTCGGTCTGGCAAGCGCTCCTGGCCATCGCGCCTGGAAAGACCGCAAGCTATGGCGAAATCAGCGCCAACATCGGCCATCGGGCTGCGGTGCGGGCAGTCGGCGCTGCGGTGGGCCGAAACCCTATCAGTATCATCGTGCCCTGCCACCGCGTACTGGGTGCCAGCGGGGCCCTGACCGGATACGCCGGCGGGCTGGCGCGCAAACAGGCCTTGCTCGAGCTGGAGGGCGCCCTGCCCTGATACCGTGAAGTGCCCGTTGACCTCAACTCCAACCTGCCCGATTCGGCCGCTTGCGCCGCTCCAGCAATGAACACATCGAAAAATTGGGAGATGGACTTTATTCTGCTGGGAGCCATGTGGGGCATGTCTTTTCTCTTCATGCGCTGGGCTGTTGTGGAATTTGGTCCGCTGCCAACGGCAGGCCTCCGGGTGGCAATTGCTGCGCTGTTTCTGCTGCCCCTGGTCTGGATGCGCGGCCTGCTCCCGGAGCTGAAGGTCCACTGGCGACGGACCCTGCTCAACGGCATGTTCAGCTCCGGCATTCCATTTGCCTGCATTTCATTTGCCCTGCTGTCGATCGGCACCGGCCTGTCCGCCATCTTGAACGCCACCGTCCCGATATTTGGCGCGCTGATTGCGTGGATCTGGCTGCGGGACAAACTCAACCTTTCGCGGGGGCTGGGGCTCGTGCTGGGCTTTGTCGGCGTGGTCATGCTGGCGTGGGACGCCAACCGGCAAACCACTTCCCCCGGGCCCGATCCGTCCAGCCCTTCAACCGGCTGGGCCGTGCTGGCCTGCCTGGTGGCTTGCCTGTGTTATGGACTGTCGGCCAGCTACACCAAGCGTTATTTGACCGGCGTGAAGCCGATGGTCATCGCAGCAGGCAGCCAGATCGGTGCCACATTGGGTCTGGCGCTGCCGGTCATCTGGCTCTGGCCGGCACAGCTGCCCGGCGCACGGGCCTGGCTGTCGCTGGTGGCTGTCGGGGTGCTGTGTACTGCCCTGGCCTACGTTTTGTTTTTCCGCTTGATTGAAAGCGCTGGTCCGGCCAAAGCCTTGGCTGTGACTTTTCTGGTCCCCGTCTTTGCGGTGTTTTATGGCGTGCTGCTTCTGGGAGAAACCGTGACGCTGTGGATGCTGCTGTGCGCCGCCATCATCCTCTGCGGAACAGCGCTTTCGACCGGATTGCTGAAAGTGTTCCGGTGAAAGCTCTGTGTCTATTTCAAAACGCCCGCCACCACATTGATGCTGAGCGCCACGATCAAGAGATTGAAGGCGAAAGACAACACCCCGTGCACCAGAGTCAGACGGCGCATCTCGCGTGAGGTCACCTGAACATCCGACACCTGCGAGGTCATGCCCACCACGTGCGAGTAGTACAAAAAATCAAAGTAATCCGGGTCAAGCCCACCTGGAAACGCCAGCCCAGGGCCATCGGGTTCCATACGCCTTTCTTCCTGGTAGTAACGATGGGCATAGCGGAACGCAAAAATTGTCTGCATGAACAGCCAGGAGGCCATCAGCGCGACCACCGACAGGCCGATATGGACCAAACGATCTGTACCGGACATGGCATGACTTTGCTGCATCAGGATAGTGATGGCCGCCACACAAACCAGGGTGGCCAGGAGCAAGACCAAAAACAGCACCACGCTGGGTTCGTCCTGGGCCTGAGCCCTCTCCCGCGTCCGCCTGGCGTCAAACCGCACGCACAACCACCAGGCCAGGCTCAGATAAACCGTAACGCCGCAACACCAGCCCAACAGGCCGCGAAATTGCCAGCCCATTGGCAGCGGTAGCGCCGCTGCGGCCACCCCGGCCAGCAAAGCGACGATCAAACGCTGAGAAGCCGTGGTTTCGGACAGGTGTTTTCCCATAGCTGACATTGTGCGGCACTGCTGCGGCACAGCCGATCGGGGCTTGTCGGCTGGCGTAAATACCCACTGATGCGAGTCTGCAAGGCGTGTAACATCCGGCTGCTTTAGCCAGCCAAAACATATTTAGTCGCTATCAAGAGTCGAGGAAAGCAGACCATGAAGATTCACCCCGCCAAGCCAGCACAGCCACAATCACCTGCCTGGCTCAGATTGAGCCGGCTTGCTGCTGCCTACTCCGCGAGTGCCGTCGCCTTGCCGGCCGCATGGGCCCAACAAGTCGCACCCCCGCTGCTGCAGGAGGTGGTCGTCAGCGCCAGCCGCAAGGAGCAACTGGTTTTCGACGCGCCGGCTGCTATCGACGCGGTTCAGGTGGACCCCTTTCGTACGGCCTCGCCACTGGTCAACCTGTCCGAACTGCTGGGCGCAGTACCCGGCTTGCAAATTCGCGACCGGCAAAACTTTGCGCAGGACCTGCAGCTGTCGGTGCGGGGTTTCGGCACCCGATCGACCTTTGGCGTGAGGGGTGTCCGACTGCTGATTGACGGGATTCCCGCCACCATGCCGGATGGACAGGGGCAGGCTGCAACGGCCAGTTTGAGCTCGGCCAAGCGTATTGAAGTGTTGCGCGGCCCCGTCGCGCAGCTGTACGGCAACGCAGCCGGTGGCGTGGTGCAGGTGTTCACGCAGGACCCTCCCACAACGCCTGAGGCCTCGTATTTCGGGCTGACATTGGGCGCCGGCTCCTATGACCAGCGCCAGGTCGGTGTGTCGGCTGGCGCTGGCACGGAAACGCTGGGCGGTTTGATTGATATTTCGCGTTATTCCACCGATGGCTATCGCGACCGCAGTGCGGCTGAACGCACGCAAATCAATGCGAAGGTGGTGGCGCGTCCGTCTACGGACACGACGGTGACAGGCGTATTCAACAGCTTTAACCAGCCCCGGGCACAGGATCCGCTAGGCCTGACGCACGCCGCGTTCGATCAAAATCCCAGGCAGGCGATCGCTGCAGCGACCACTTTCAATACGCTTAAAAAAATCGAACAGCAGCAAGCTGGCATCCTGGTCGAGCATCGGCTGTCAACCAGCGACAGTTTGAATGCCCGCGTGTACACCGGCACCCGCAAGATCAACCAGACCCTGGCGTTTGCCGGTGCGGCCGCCAACTCGGCTGGCGGCGTGGTGGACCTTGATCGCAGCTATGGTGGCGTGGGTTTGAGTTGGTCCCATAAAACCGCCGTCAACAGCTTGCCGCTGAACTGGACGGTCGGTGTCGAGGCCGACACGCTTCGCGAAACCCGGCGCGGGTTTGTCAACAACAACGGGGTGAGTGGCGCGACACGGCGCGATGAAATTGACCAGGCCAAAAATCTGGACCTGTTCGCCCAACTTGACTGGACCTTCGCGCCCGACTGGCAAGCCATGGCAGGCCTGCGCACCAGCCGCGTTCGTTTCTCGGTCGACGACCGCCACATCACGCCTGCCAGCCCAAACGACAGTGGCAGCGTCGAGTACCGAAACACCAGTCCGGTACTGGGTCTGGTTTGGCATGCCTCCGACAAAATGAATGTCTATGCCAACCTGGGCACCGGCTTTGAAACGCCCACCCTGGCCGAGTCGGCCTACCGTTCCGGAGGCACCGGCCCGAACTTTTCCCTGCAGGCTTCGAAAAGCCTGCAGGGTGAGATTGGCATCAAAACCCGGTTCGACCGGCACACGCTGGACCTGGCGTTGTTCGATGCGCGTAGCAAAAACGAAATCGCGCCGTCAACTGTCGAAAACGGCAGAACCATCTTCCAGAATGTCGATGGTGTGCAACGCCAGGGCGCTGAAGTATCGGTCAAATCTGCATGGGGAAAAATCAGCACCCGCGTGGCCTACACCTTGCTCAACGCGCGCTTCAACCAGTCATTTGTCAATGGCCAAGGGGCCACCATTCGAGCCGGTAACAAGTTGCCGGGCGTGCCCAAACACAGTCTGTTTGCCGATGTCGAATACCGCCCAAGTGACGCCCTTTCACTTGGCCTCGAGTCGCGCCTGGAGAGCAAGGCTTTTGTCGACGATCTCAACAGCGATGCGGCTCCGGGCTATGCCGTGTTTCACGCCAGGGTGGGGTATTCTTTACGAACAGGGCCAACCAAAATGTACCTGTTCGGTCGGGTTGACAACCTGCTCGACAAAAAATACGCGGGCTCACTGATCATCAACGATGGCAATGGCCGCTTCTTTGAACCAGCGGCGGGACGCCGTTTGTTTGTCGGTTTGCGAACGCTTTTTTAGGCTTGCAGACCAGCCCTACCGGGAGAGTTTTTCATGCCTAACCTGCCCCAGACTCGCTCCCAGGTAGTGCTCAAAGCCAGACCGCACGGCATCCCGCAGTCGGACCATTTTGAAGTGGTGCAAGCGCCCGTTCCGCAGCTTGAGCCTGGCCAGTTGCTGGTACGCAACGACTTCCTTTCAGTCGAGCCCGCCATGCGCGGCTGGGTCAATGCAGCAGCCAACTATTCGCAACCGGTGGCCGTGGGCGGCGTGATGCGCAGTTTTGCTGCTGGCGTGGTGATCGCGTCACGGCACTCCAGCTACAGCGAGGGCGATCAGGTCATGGGCATGCTGGGCTGGCAAGACTTCGCCGTCAGTGATGGCAGCCAGATCCGCCGCAAGGTGCTCGAGCGCGACCTTCCTCTTTCACTCTCGCTCGGGGTGCTGGGCATCAACGGCGTGACGGCCTACTTTGCGCTCAACGAAATGGGCGAGCCGCGTCCCGGCGACACGTTGGTGGTGTCGACCGCGGCCGGTGCGGTGGGCTCGGCGGTCGGGCAGATCGCCAAAATCGCAGGCTGTCGCACGGTAGGCATCACGGGCGGCAGCATCAAGCAGCGCATGTGTCTGGACGACTTTGGCTACGATGC
>JANOLL010000092.1:0-2009 GCA_031419775.1 Polaromonas sp.
TGATCACCGTCAAAGATGGCCAATGGCGGGTCAGCTACTCCAGCTTGAGTCTGGTCAACGGCAAAACTGTGCTGAGCTGGATCGGTCAACAAGCCGGTGGACAAGCCATGGCCAGCAGCAGCTATTCGGCCTTGCTGGCGCGAGACGAGGCCTTGACGCAGGGGCCGGTGACGATAGCGGGAACGGGCAGTACGCCGCGCCTGGATCTGGGTGATTTGAAGCCCGGTGTTTACTTCATACGCCTGCAAAGCAACAGCGGCATGGGCAGCGCCACCTACCGCTTTGAACTTCCCAACACCTGGGGCAAAAGCGTATTCGACCAGACCTCGTCGCTGCAGCCCGTCAGGTAGCTTGCAGCAAGCCCAGCGGGCTACTTTCCGATCAGCTGGTTGAGCTTGTCGGCCTCGAAGGTTTCCAGCAGCGCTGCGTCCTGAGGCACACAATCGCGCGCCAGCGCCGACTGGTTGTGCGATAACTTTTCAATCGCCTGCCACAGCAGCGCCACCTGGTGCTCCTGAGAGGCTGCGTTGTCAATCAGTCCTCGCATGGCTTGCGACACCGGGTCGTCATTTTGCGTCACGCCGTAAGCTGAAAAGCCCATCTGGCTGGCCGCTTCCTCGCGCTTGATGTCGAGCTCGGCCTGGATTACCCGAGCCGGGTTTCCCACCGCCGTCGCGCCAGCGGGCACCGGTTTGACTACCACCGCGTTGGAGCCAATGCGCGCGCCATCGCCCACGCTAAAGCCTCCGAGCACCTGGGCCCCTGCCCCGACGACCACGTTTTTTCCTAGGGTTGGGTGGCGCTTGGCACCCTTGTAAAGCGAGGTGCCGCCCAGTGTCACGCCTTGATAAATCGTGCAGCCATCACCGATCTCGGCGGTCTCACCGACCACCACGCCCATGGCATGGTCAAAAAACACCCGCTCGCCAATTTTGGCGCCAGGATGAATCTCAATGCCGGTGAAGCCGCGCGTCAGATGAGAAATAAAGCGACCCAACCACTTCAGACCGTGGGTCCAACACCAGTGCGCCCGGCGATGCAGGACCACCGCATGCAGGCCGGGGTAGCAGGTCAGGACTTCCCAGGCCGTACGGGCTGCCGGGTCGCGGTCAAGAATGCACTGAATATCGGAGCGAAGTCGGGAAAACATGGCCGAAGTCTACTGGTGTCCAGCCGGCTGCGCTGGCAGATCGGTTTCAGCCGCTACGCCAGCGGTGCGCCTGGACTGGGACATCGCCTTGGCGACACCACGCAGGATATGGATCTCTTCAGTGCTCAGCTGTGCGCGATTAAACAGCTGGTTCAATCGGGGCATGAGTTTTTTTGGCGAGCCAGGATCGAGAAAACCAATGTCCGTCAGGGCTTGTTCCCAATGCCCGAGCATGCCGGCCAACTCGGCTGCATCGGCCAACGCGCGTGCCGGGGTGGCCGATTCCACCGTGTAGCTTCCCATTGCTTCGCGCCAGTCGTAGGCAATCAGTTGCACGGCGGCGCCGAGGTTGAGCGAGCCAAACTCAGGGTCGGTTGGAATGCTCAGGCACACATGGCAGCGGTAGACATCCTCGTTCTGCATGCCAAAGCGCTCGGAGCCAAACAAAAACCCCACACCTGTCGGATGTGATAACAAATCAGACTCCGACCTAGGTTCTACGCTGGCTAATTGCTCTTTTTTTAATAGCAACTGAGCAAAGTGCTGTCGCGGCGCACGCGTAGGCGGACCAAAGTCGCGCGGCGTCATGGCGGTGGCGCAAAGATGCGTCAGGCCATCAAGCGCCTCATCAAGCGTCTCAACAATCCGGGCATTTTTCAGAACATCCAGTGCGCCGCTGGCCCGCTGAATGGTCTCTTCACGACGCAGCACATTGGCCCAGCGAGGCTTGACCAGCACCAGATCGTCAAAGCCCATGACTTTCATGGCGCGGGCTGCGGCGCCCACATTGCCGGCGTGGCTGGTGTGGATCAGGATGAAGCGGGTTTTCATGGTTCAGGGCGAGATGCCATGGCGGAGC
>JANOLL010000093.1:0-2364 GCA_031419775.1 Polaromonas sp.
GCCAACTGGTATCCGCTGCGGATGCAACGCGAATTGGACGACGCGATATTGAACCTGCGTACCAACGAACTTGAAGTCGGCACCTGGGTCATCAAAACCACAGGCGATGCCCACTATGTCATCAAGATGGACCAGATCCTGAGCCAGCACCAGGACCACTGGCTGGTAAAAGAAACCACAGGCGCATTGCGTAGAACCCTGGCGCGCCTGGATGTCACCAGCCGTTCTTTGATTGCCTTAGTGGATTCCGGATCGTGTTTTGCCGGTACCTTCTATGAACTGGCCCTGGCCTGCGACCGCATCTACATGCTGGACTTACCCGATTCCCCTGATGCCGCCCCGGCGCTGGAATTAAGTCCGGCCAACTTCGGCTGGTTTCCCGCCGTCAACGGCTTGAGCCGTCTGCAAACCCGTTTTTATGAAGACGAATCAAGCATCAACCAACTGAAAACCTTGGGTGACAGTCCACTGCGCGCCGACCAGGCACTGGCGCTTGGACTGGTCACGCTTACGCCGGACGACATCGACTGGGACGACGAGATTCGCATCATGCTGGAAGAACGCGCCAGCCTGTCGCCAGACGCGATGACGGGGCTGGAAGCGTCGCTGCGCTTTCCGGGCAAAGAGACGATGGAAACCCGTATTTTCGGCCGCCTGTCAGCCTGGCAAAACTGGATTTTCATTCGGCCCAACGCTGTAGGCGAAGAGGGTGCATTAAAGCTGTTTGGTACCGGCAAGAAAGCCAAATTCGATTGGAAACGCATTTAACCCCCTGGAGCTATCACCATGAGCACGATTGACCTGCAAGCGCTGATTCCGAACAACGTCAACCTTGGCGAGAATCGCCAGCTCCAGCGCGCGCTGGAACACTGGCAGCCAGCTTTCTTAAACTGGTGGAAAGAAATGGGTCCGAGCGATTTCAAGGCCAAAGAGGTCTACCTGCGCACGGCTGTCGGTGTGGACGCGTCGGGCTGGGCCAGCTACGGCTACACCCCCATGCCCGATTACCGCTGGGGTATTTTTTTGGCCGATCAGGAGCAGGGCCGCAAGATCGGTTTTGGCGATCACATGGGTCAGGATGTTTGGCAGGAAGTGCCGGGCGAATACCGCAGCACCTTCCGCCGCCTGATCGTCACGCAGGGCGACACCGAGCCGGCTTCTGTCGAGCAGCAGCGTCTGCTAGGCCACACCGCGCCGTCGCTGTACGACTTGCGCAACCTGTTTCAAGTCAACGTTGAAGAAGGCCGCCACCTGTGGGCCATGGTTTACCTGCTTCACGCGCACTTTGGCCGCGATGGCCGCGAGGAAGCCGAGGAACTGCTGATGCGCCACAGCGGTGACGCTGACAAGCCGCGCATTTTGAGTACCTTCAACGAGCCGATGGACAATTGGCTCAGCTTTTTCATGTTCACCTACTTCACCGACCGCGATGGCAAGTTCCAGCTGAAGTCATTTGCCGAATCTGCATTTGACCCCCTGGCCCGTACCACGCGCTTCATGCTGACAGAAGAAGCGCACCACATGTTTGTGGGCGAAACCGGTATTGGCCGCGTCATCCGCCGCACACTGGAGGTAATGAAAGAATTAGACAGCAACGATCAGGCCACGCTGAGAAAAGCCGGCGTCATCGACCTGCCGACGGTGCAGAAATTCATGAACTTCTGGTTCACGTCGTCGCTCGATCTGTTTGGCTCTGAGTCGTCCAGCAATGCGGCAAATTACTTTGCCAACGGCATCAAGGGCCGTCCGGATGAAGCCAAATTTGCTGACCACGTTGAGCTGGACACTGGCATGTTGATCCACGTTCCCGACGGCCAGGGCGGCATGATGTCCGAAACCATCTCCACCCGCAACGGCATGAACGAAGTCACGCGGATGGAATACGTCAAGGACTGCAATATCGGTCTGACACGCTGGAACATGGGCATCAAGCGCGCAGGCGTGGCTTTCGAGTTTGCACTGCCGTCGACCCGCTTCCGCCGCAGCGTGGGCAGCTGGGCTGGCATGCACACTGATCCTCAAGGCACGCCTATCAGTGCGGCAGAATTCGAGGCCAAAAAAGACCAGTGGTTGCCCACACCGGATGACCTTACCTTTGTCAAGAGCTTGATGCAGCGCGTTACCGAGCCAGGCAAGATGGCCGGCTGGATTGCCCCGCCCGACCGCGGCATCAACGCCAACCCCTTGGAGTACCAATACGTCAAGCTTTGAGACGCTTAGCCCAGGCGCAAAAAAATGCTGCCAGCCCGACGGGACCAAGCGGTTAGCGCTATAATTTGGCACTTGTCGGAGTGTGGCGCAGTCTGGTAGCGCACCTGGTTTGGGACCAGGGGGTCCAAGGTTCGAATCCTTGTACTCCGACCA
>JANOLL010000094.1:0-1943 GCA_031419775.1 Polaromonas sp.
CTTTGTCTCGATAGCGGCTCTCGGGCCAACTGTAGTCACCCATAAATTACTGCTTTCGGAAAGTAAAATCAGATGAATTCAGAGCAGCTTGTCTTCGACGACAACGGGCAAAACTGCGACATATCGGACAGATTCGGTGGAGTGGGTCGTCAAGTAATGTGTAGCGAGTGGGGATGGCTGAAGGTAGCTCATCGCTTAGCGCAGACATACGGCGGCGGGGAATGCTGCATTGCTAGCGATCATAAATTTACAGAGCCGAGGAAATCAATATCCAACCTTGAGCACAAGCAAACATGCACCAGCGTTGGTTCAAGGCTCTAGCGGCATCGACGACCCCAACCAGCTGATTCCAGGCGAATCAAGCCGAACCGCAACGGCCCATTACCCCACAAACCACTGAATACGCTGTGCAGCCCATCGACGCCTTGGCCCTGGCCTTTTCCCCCATCAGAACACACGCTTTTGCCTACCCTGCGCTGGAGGTTGTCCACATCATTGGCATCGCGTTGCTGTTGGGCAATCTGGTGTTGCTGGAGCTGCGTGTCTGGGGCGCCGGGGCTGCGCTGCCCTTGCCCATCCTGGCCCGCCTGACTTTGGTGCTGGTTGCGGCCGGGTTCGGGCTGGCTGCCCTTTCCGGGCTGCTGATGTTTGTGAGTCAGGCCAACGAGCTAATTGCCAACCGCGCGTTTGTTGTCAAGATGGGTTTGCTGACCCTGGCCGCATCCAACGCGGCGTGGTTTCAAGGGCGTGGTTCGCTGATAAAACTAGATGGTGTCGCCCGACTCCAGACCGTGGCGTCCACCCTCATCTGGGTTGCCGTGATCGGGTGTGGACGCTGGATCGCCTATATTTAATCTTTAACCTTTCATCACACACCACCCCACCGGAGTTTTGTATGGACAGACGAACCGCTATTCAATTGTTTGCTACTACGGCTTCGACATTCAGCCTGAATACGTTAGCGCACCACGGTTGGAGTAGTTTTGACTTGGATCGCCCGCTGTACCTTGAGGGCAAGGCCACACGCGTGAAATGGCAGAACCCACACACCGAGTTGGTGCTTGAACTGTCGGCAACGCTGGCGCTGCCTGCTGACTTGGCCAGCCGGAGCGTTCCGGCACAAACGGCCAGCGTTGACGGGTCCAATTTGTTGAAAAAGGCGATTTTGCCCAAACGCGCGGACAAAACATGGGAAATTGAACTTGCGCCACTTTCGCGTATGGAAACCTGGAAAGTACCAGAAATCAAACCAGGGCAAGCATTGGCGATGCTGGGTTTCACCTTCAAAGAGGAAAAGGGCGGCGCCATACTGCGAGTTGAATACCTGTGGCTCGGTGGCAAAACCTATGCTTTGCGATCTTCGCCAGCTTGATGGTCTGATGCTGCATCAGCTGCTCGATGTTTGCATCGCTGTGGTAGCCGGCGTCGGTGGTGACCAGGGTCGATAGCGTGCGGTAGGCACTGGCCTGCTCCATCATGGGCAGCAGCATGGCTTCTCAGAGCCTGAGCCCCAATGACCTCGGCGGCAATGATGACCTGGTGGCTGCTGTCCACCGCTGCCTGGGCCGCGTAGCCTTGGATGACGCCTTTGCTGGTGGCCATCTTGGCGCTTTCGGGGTCAGTGACGTTGGTCTTGAACTCCTGGCCTTTGCGGTTCTGGCGTGGTGGGCTACTTGCTACAAACTCCCGCGTGGGTGCCGCCTCGGCGCGCAGGGCATCTATGGGGCCTTGCGTTTGGGCTCTAGTGCCTCTCGAGTGCCCGCCTTGTCCTGCGCTTGGTGCAACGTCAGTATTTTGTCGGTAGTACGCTCGAGCCGGTCAGCGCGGTGACGCAGCTCTTCATGGGTGCCACTGCGTTCTTCGCTGGCGTTGGATGGAAGCTTGACGCCATCAATAGCGAACAGGTCTCGACCAATCAATCCCTGAGCATCGCAGGTCATCAG
>JANOLL010000095.1:0-3538 GCA_031419775.1 Polaromonas sp.
CTGGGCGCTGTCGGCGCTTGCATCGGCATTGGCATCATGGGTAGCAAATACCTCGAAGCAGCTGCTCGTCAGCCCGAATTGATGAACGAGCTGCAAACCAAAATGTTCTTGCTGGCTGGTCTGATTGATGCGGCTTTCCTGATCGGCGTGGGTATCGCCATGTTGTTCGCTTTTGCCAATCCTTTTGTGCTCAAGTAAATTTGCCTTTCCAGACATCAACCTAGAGAGGTGCTGTTGTGAGTATTAACTCCACATTCTTTGCGCAGCTCGTCGTGTTTGCAATTTTGGTGCTGTTCACGATGAAGTTCGTGTGGCCACCAATTGCTGCCGCGCTCGACGAACGTGCCCGGAAAATCGGCGATGGTCTTGCCGCTGCCGACAAGGCCAAGTCTGAACTTTCCGTCGCCAACAAGCGCGTGGAAGAAGAATTGGCGAAGTCGCGCAACGAATCCGCATTGCGCTTGGCTGAAGCCGAGCGTCGCGGTCAGGCTCTGATTGAAGAGGCCAAAGCCCGGGCTACTGAGGAAGGCGGCAAAATCATTGCCGCGGCCAAAGTTGAAGCTGAGCAGCAAACCGTGAAAGCCCGCGAGTCACTGCGCGAGCAAGTCGCCGTGCTGGCCGTCAAGGGGGCCGAGCAGATCCTGCGCAAGGAAGTCAATGCGACGGTACATGCTGATCTGTTGGGCCGTCTGAAGGCTGAGCTTTGAGCACAAGGAATCGAGTACCACTATGGCCGAACTAGCCACTATTGCCCGCCCTTATGCCGAAGCCTTGTTTAAAGCTGCAGGCAATGACCTGGCGGGTACGGCTGCCTGGCTTGACGAGCTTGCCGTCATTGCATCAAATGTTCAGCTGCAGCAGTACGCTGGTAACCCTAGCGTGACCTCGGCTCAAACCTTCGACGTGATCTCGGGCATCACCAAAGACGCCTTGCCGGACACAGCCAAGAACTTCTTGCGGGCGGTGATAGACAACGGACGCCTCAGTGTCTTGCCTGAGATTGCGGGTCAATTCCGCGTACTGAAAAACGCGAAAAGCGGTTCTTCGGACGCTGTTGTTTACAGCGCCTTCCCGCTGGAGAGCGGCGCGCTGGCTGACCTGACGGGGACGCTTGAAAAGCGCTTTGCCAGAAAACTCAGTCTAGAGGTCAAGCTGGAGCCTGATTTGATAGGCGGCATACGTGTCGTGGTGGGTGACGAGGTGCTAGACACTTCTGTCAAAGCCCGTTTAGAGCAAATGAAAGTAGCGCTGATCTCCTGATGCTGCGCACCTGCGCAACGCCAAAGTATTAGTCAATAACCCGAAGAAAGAAGGAAAGAGTCATGCAACTCAATCCCGCAGAAATCTCTGAACTGATCAAGAGTCGCATCGAAGGCCTGACCGCCAGCAGCGATATCCGTAACCAGGGCACCGTGGTGTCTGTCACGGACGGTATCGTGCGTATTCACGGCTTGAGCGATGTGATGCAAGGCGAGATGCTTGAATTCCCCGCAACCGCCGACGGCACCCCGACTTACGGTCTGGCGCTTAACCTGGAGCGTGACTCCGTCGGTTCTGTGATTTTGGGCGAATACGAGCATCTTGCTGAAGGCGATACCGTCAAGTGCACGGGCCGCATTCTGGAAGTGCCAGTTGGTCCTGAACTGTTGGGGCGCGTGGTCAATGCATTGGGACAACCAATCGACGGCAAAGGTCCCATCAACGCCAAAATGACGGACGTGATTGAAAAGGTTGCGCCCGGCGTGATTGCCCGTAAATCGGTCGACCAGCCTTTGCAAACCGGCTTGAAATCCATCGACTCCATGGTGCCTGTCGGCCGTGGACAGCGCGAGTTGATCATTGGCGACCGCCAGACCGGCAAGACCGCCGTGGCGATTGACGCAATCATCAACCAAAAGGGCAAGGGCGTTTATTGCGTTTACGTCGCGATTGGGCAAAAGGCGTCTTCGATCAAGAACGTGGTGCGTTCGCTCGAGCAAGCCGGTGCGATGGAGTACACCATTGTTGTGGCTGCGTCCGCCTCCGAGTCGGCTGCTATGCAATATGTGAGCGCCTACTCTGGCTGCACCATGGGCGAATACTTCCGCGACCGCGGTGAAGACGCGCTGATTGTGTATGACGATTTGTCCAAGCAGGCTGTGGCTTACCGCCAGGTCTCGCTGCTGCTGCGCCGTCCGCCAGGCCGCGAAGCCTACCCTGGTGACGTGTTCTATCTCCACAGCCGTCTGCTCGAGCGCGCAGCACGCGTGAACGAAAAGTATGTTGAGGACTTCACCAAAGGTGCAGTCAAAGGCAAAACCGGATCCCTCACGGCGCTGCCTATCATTGAAACGCAAGCCGGTGACGTATCGGCCTTCGTGCCAACCAACGTGATCTCCATTACGGACGGCCAAATCTACCTTGAGACCAATTTGTTCAACTCGGGTTTCCGCCCGGCCATCAACGCGGGCCTGTCGGTTTCTCGTGTAGGTGGTGCGGCGCAGACCAAGATCATCAAGAAGCTGGGTGGTGGCGTGCGTCTGGCCCTCGCTCAGTACCGCGAATTAGCCGCCTTCTCGCAGTTCGCATCAGACCTCGACGAGGCGACACGCAAACAGCTCGAGCGCGGTCAGCGCGTCATGGAGCTGATGAAGCAGAAACAGTACTCGCCGCTCTCGGTCGCGCAGATGGCCATCAGTCTGTTTGCCGTTGATCGTGGTTATATCGACGACGTTGAATTGATTAAAGTTGGCGATTTCGAGGCTGCGTTGCACAGTTACATGGCGTCCTCGCAAAAAGCGCTGGTCGACAAGATTAACGAAGCAGGTGACCTTGACGACGCGATCGAGGCGGCACTGAAGTCGGCACTCGAAAGCTTCAAGACCACGCAGAGCTGGTAAGCGTTACACCCGGGGTAAGCGAGCATGGCCGCAGCCAAAGAGATTCGCACTAAGATTGCGAGCGTGAAAAATACGCAAAAGATCACCAAGGCTATGGAAATGGTCGCGGCGAGCAAAATGCGTAAAGCCCAGGAGCGTATGGCTTCGGCGCGTCCCTATGCTGACAAAATGCGTAACGTGGTGGCGCACATGGCCCACGCCAATAGCGAGTACAAACACCCCTATCTGCTCCAGCGCGACGTCAAGCGTATTGGCGCGATTGTGGTCACTACCGACCGTGGCCTATGCGGTGGTCTGAATGGAAACCTGTTCCGCCAGGCGCTGCGTCAATTCCAGAAATGGGAAGGTGAAGGCAAGGAACTTGACCTGGCTGTGATTGGCACCAAGGGTGTGGGCTTCTTTTCGCGTATCGGTGGTCGCGTGATTGGCCAGGTGAGCGCCCTGGGTGATTCGCCGCAGCTTGAGCAGTTGATCGGGACCATCAAGATCATGCTTGATGCCTATGATGAAGGCCGCGTAGATCAGGTTTTTCTGATCTATAACCAATTTGTCAACCGCATGACGCAGAAGCCGAGCTTCGAGCAGCTGCTGCCACTGCCACCTAGCGAATCAGATGATCTCAAACACCACTGGGACTACATCTACGAACCTGAAGCGCG
>JANOLL010000096.1:0-11654 GCA_031419775.1 Polaromonas sp.
TTGCCCAATTGGGTCGCCAGCGCCAGACCGCCTGCGCCTCCTCCAACAATAACGATGCGTTGCATGAAACTCCTTCGGTTGCACGCGCTATCGGCCGTATGCGTGTTGTTGATGTGGTCTCGCCATTATTAACCGGCTCGCTGGCGGCCCGCGGGATTGGCTGCTCCGAAAATGCTGGCTGGGCCAGCGCCAGCCTCACTTGAATTAAAAATCGGTCCGAGCCCAATGAATACACTAGCGGCTTGCTATAACTATCATAGTATCTTGAAAAACTGGCCAGGGCGGACAGGACTTACCCAGCGAGCACCACTGTTAAGCTCAAGCGTCGATGACCCGCCCCAGCTTCACAGATTTGACTCATCAACATGCGTTCATGCGCATGTGGTTTGCGCGCCTTTTTGGTACCACCGGCAACCAGATGTTGATGGTCGCTGTGGGCTGGCAGATGTATGAGCTGACTGCCAGCGCCTGGGATTTAGGTCTGGTTGGCCTCTACCAGTTCATGCCGGCGCTGCTTTTGACGCTGGTGGCCGGTCATGTGGCAGACCGGGTGCATAGGGGCCGGATTGTGGCGGTGTGCCTGATTGCACAGGCGGGAGTGGCCCTGATTCTTGTGGCAGCCACACTGGGCTGGAGTCTGTCCAACTCCTCTGCCAGCTGGGCTTCGCGTGAACTGCTTCTGGCGGTGTCATTGGTGCTGGGTGCCACCCGCGCCTTTCAAATGCCCGCCCAGCAGGCGCTCGTGCCCGGCCTGGTACCCGCCGCCATGCTGCCACGCGCCATGGCCTTCAGTTCGGCGGGCATGCAGGCGGCCGTGATTGGTGGGCCAGCCCTTGGCGGCATTATTTTTGTCGCGGGAACGGCGGCGGTGTACGCCACCTGCGTTTTTTTGTTTGTGCTGGGATGCGTGCTGGTGTTGCTGGTTCGCTATGCGCACCTGCCGCCGCCTCGGGAACCGATTTCAATGCGCACCCTGCTCGCGGGTGCCGAATTTGTCTGGCGGCGCAAGGCACTGCTCGGTGCTGTGTCGCTCGATCTGTTTGCCGTGCTTCTCGGTGGAGCGACGGCCTTGTTGCCCATGTTTGCCAAAGATATTTTGCAGGTGGGTCCCTGGGGCTTGGGCTTGCTGCGCGCCGCGCCGGCTGTTGGCGCTCTGCTGACTTCGGTGGTGCTCACGCGCTGGCCATTATCCCGGCGGGTAGGCCACATCATGCTGGCAGCGGTGGCGCTGTATGGCGTGTGCATGGTGGTGTTTGGCCTGTCTACCCATTTTGTGCTGTCGATGCTGGTACTGGCGATCTCGGGTGGCGCCGATATGGTCAGCGTAGTCGTACGACAAACGCTGGTCCAGCTGGAAACACCTGACGACATGCGTGGCCGCGTCAGCGCTGTCAATTCTGTCTTCATTGGTGCATCCAACCAGCTCGGCGAGTTCGAGTCTGGCGCGACAGCTGCCTGGCTGGGCCCAGTGGGGTCGGTTGTCGCTGGCGGTATTGGGACGCTTGTGGTGGCCGCGCTCTGGCTAAAGTGGTTTCCTTCCTTGGCGCAGCGTGACCGCCTGGGCCCCTGACTCCGGTCCCTACTCTGCTCTCAAAAAGGGAGCGCCAACACCACATCCGATGCCGGAAAAGCCACGCAGGGCAAAATGCAACCGGACTGCTTTTCTTCTGTACTCAAGCCCGGCCACTCGATTTGGTAAACCACCGCGCCGCTGATGAGCTGACACAAACAGCTGCGGCAGGTGCCGTTTCGACAGGAACTTGGTAGTTGCAGGCCGGCCAGACCGGTTTGTTCGGCTTTCTCGGCGGCCTTTAGAAGTGACAGGGCCGCTGGCGCCTCAAAGCACCAGCCGCCGGGTTCGATGCGTGCTTTAAAAACGCTAGCGGAGCAAGCGGTGCCATCCGTTTTTTCGGCCTTGTCAAGAGTCATGCCGGAAATATGACAGGTTTCGGGGTCAGTGGTCATCACACTGGTTTGAGCCAGAAGCGGGGGATTGGCGAATTGCGCGACAATTCCGCTCTTTCCCGGGCGCCAGGCGACCGGATTGCCCGTGACACCAACCAGATCGATTGCCCATGCCCAGTTACGCCGTTCGTCCCGCCACCGCCCGCGATGCCAAGGCTATCGCCGAAATTCATGTTGCCACCTGGCAAGCCGCTTACGGAAACCTGATACCCGCTGACCACCTCAAGGCGATGACACTCGACAAGCGTTTGGCCTACTGGCGGGAAGCGATTGAATTCAGTGAACCACAGCTGTTGGTGGCGACTGACGGTGATTCGGTCGCCGGGTTCGTCGGTTTTGACCGGTCGCGCGATGCGGCCACCCCATCGACGACGGGCGAAATATGGGCCTTGTATGTGAATCCCAAGCACTGGAGGCAGGGCGCTGGACTGGCCTTGTGGGATGGAGCGCGCGAGGGGCTCAAGGAAGAGGGTTGCACCCAGGTCACCTTGTGGGTGCTGCTGCGAAATGAACCGGCGCTGCGTTTTTTCGAGCAGGCGGCGGGTTTCAAACGTGAAATGCCTTCCCTGAAGACCGTGGCCTTTGGCGCGGTCAAGCTCGAAGAAATTCGCCTGAAACGCAAGGTCGATTAGCGCGCCGACGCCGTTCCGCGTCGGTATCGCCGTTCCCGTTCAAGACGGCACATTGATGACGCGCTCCTCGTCGGGAATCAGCGGCGTGCCTTCATCCGGGGCGACCGGCAGGTCCAGGCTTTCCTCATCTTCAGGCTCTACAGGAGCGGGTTTGTTCTTTGGCATGGTGATTTCTCGAGTTCGCGGGGGTGAATGCGATTGGATAGTGCTCGAATGGCGGGCATGAGGCATTAGGCCAACGCCCCGTGGCAGGGTCAGTACTAGCCGACAAGCGAGGGTCTTTGAACCGCGAATACCTGGGCTGATGGGTCGCGGCCGCAATGCCGCTGTTGTCCTACATGCGGGGCCAGATGCTTCGGACAAGTGGCTCATTCGGGCGCTCCTAGAGTGACTTGTCAAGCCGGATGACTGCATCGCGGCACAACCCTAACGCAAAGGAATCTTCATGGAAAACACCACTTTTTCTTTCGACAGACCGACCGCCACTTCGCCGCCCGATACAGTCAAACGTACCGTGGAAACAGCTGGCGCGGCGCTGCACGACAGCATCGACCGGGTGACGGATCCGGCACGTTCGTCGGTTGATCGCCTGTCGAGCACCGCCCATGAAACAGTGGACCGGCTGGCCAGCAGCGCCAGCCACCTGGCTGAGCAGGTTTCTGATCGCACGCGCCGTGTGACCGAGGCACCTCGCCAGGCCTTGGACTATTCGCGAACCTGGGTGAAAGACAAGCCCTTCGAGGCTGTCGGAGCCGCATTGGCTGTTGGTTTCGCCTTCGGCTGGATGAGCAGGCGCTAACCAGGTAAAGCACACGGCCGCGGGCAGTCGGGCCGTAATGTAATCAGCCGCCTGCGGGCGGCTTTTCTGAGCCTGCGTCATGGCGGCTGACGGCATCGGGCGGCGGTTGCAGGGGCATCTGTTAAAACAGTCACTTCGATTGCCGCCATTTTTTTGTTTCTGCCCTGCCCATGCCGCCCACTGCTCCAACTCCCGCGCTGCACCCGAGCGTCAACCCGCCTCCTATTTTCATCCACTGGATAGAAGGCGATCAGGCCTGCTCCGCGCCATGGCGCTCGGAACGGGCAGCACCGGCGCCCAAGCGGGTGGTGCTGGCGGACGACACCCTGGATGCCGACAGTGCCTACCGGCTGGCCTGTGAGGGAACCGGTTTGCTGTGGCGCGGCGATTTTCAAAACGCCCGGCAGCTCCTGCAGGCCTTGGCCCGCCGAATCGATAAACCCGCCAAGGCTTCCAAACTAGCCAAAGCTGAACGTAAAAAGGCGCTCAATGTCAGTCTGGCATGCGAGCCAGCCGGCCAGGAGTTTCATTTGCACCGGCAGGCCCGGTCGCAGCGCGCGAGGGTGCTGGGCATGGTGCTGATTGAGTTTGACGCTGACTACCGCGTGGCGCTGCGACGGGCGCCCGATGTGCGCCAGGCTTGCGCGGAAGCCTGGGGGGCCACCAGCGATGCGAGTGGTGCCTGTGTGGCCTCACTGCGCGAATTACTGGGCATCATCAGCGCACACGAGTGGCGCAAAAAAGGCGTTGAGATTGCTGCGTTGGGCCAAGCCCCCAATAACCGCATTTATCCGCACTACGGTGTGTTTTCTCCGGTGCGCGGCGAGTATGTGGATCTGGTAGCCACTGCCCCGCTGCCGGTGCAACGGCCCACCAAGTTCGTGGGCTTTGATATTGGCACTGGCACCGGCGTGTTGGCTGCGGTGCTGGCGCTGCGCAAGTTTGACCAGGTGGTGGCTACTGATCAGGACCCGCGGGCGCTGGCCTGTGCGCGTGACAACCTCCAGCGGCTGCGCTTGCCTGCTCCCGTCAAGGTCATGCAGGCTGACCTGTTTCCCGAAGGCCAGGCGTCTGTGATTGTTTGCAATCCGCCGTGGCTGCCCGCTCGGCCGAGTTCTCCGCTCGAAGGCGCGGTCTACGACGAAGGCAGCCGCATGCTGCTTGGCTTTATCAAAGGTCTGGCGGCCCACCTGGCGCCGGGCGGGGAAGGCTGGTTGATTCTCTCGGACTTCGCCGAGCACCTGGGTCTGCGCACGCGAGCCGAATTGATGGAGGCCATCGCCGCGCACGGCCTGACAGTGGTGGGCCGGATGGATGTCAGGCCAGAGCATCCAAAAGTGCTGGACACGACCGACGCGCTACATGCCGCGCGCACTCTGGAGGTCACGTCGCTCTGGCGACTGGCTGCGGCCTGAGCATATGATCTTGCTGGCACCGATGGAGGGGCTGCTCGATTTCGTGCTGCGCGATATTTTGACGCGGGCCGGGGGCATTGATCGCTGTGTGTCGGAATTTATCCGGATCACTGACCAGCTGCTGCCCGAGCGCGTGTTCACGCGCATCGTGCCCGAACTCCACACCGGTGGACGCACGGCAGCGGGTGTACCGGTGCGTGCCCAACTGCTGGGCTCTGACCCGGTGTGTCTAGCAGAAAATGCGGCTCGACTGGCCGGTTTGGGTCCTGCCGGTATTGATCTGAATTTTGGCTGTCCGGCCAAGGTCGTTAACCGCCACGGCGGCGGGGCGGCATTACTTGATACGCCTGAAACCATTCTGGCCATCGTTACGGCGGTGCGCCGTGCGGTGCCCGCTCACCTCCCGGTATCGGCCAAAATGCGGCTGGGCTACTTGGACGACTCGCGTGCGCTGGAATGCGCTCTCGCGATTGCCCAGGGCGGCGCCGACGAATTGGTGGTGCACGCCCGCACCAAGGCCCAGGCCTACCGCCCGCCCGCCTACTGGGAGCGGATTGCTGATATTCGTGCGGTGGTCAGCATTCCTGTCGTGGCCAATGGCGAAATCTGGACGGTCGACGACGCGCGCCGCTGCCGTGAGGCCTCGGGCTGTGACATGCTGATGCTCGGTCGCGGTGCGGTGACAGACCCTGGGCTGGCAATGGCCATCAAGGCCTCTCTGATTGGGTTTTCGGCCGCCCCGCCATCGATGGAGCTTGCGGGCGTCAGCTGGCCTACGCTGCTCCCCTTGCTGTCTGATTTTTGGGAGATCGTGTGTACGCGGCTGGATATGCGCTCGCGCGCTGGACGGCTCAAGCAATGGCTAAATTTTTTACGCCGCCGCTTTCCGGAAGCTGAAGTGGCTTATCAGGCATTGAAGACCACCAACGATCCTTCGCAGATTGATGCGTGGCTGGCACACATGCAACCGAGCCGCCCACTGATTGATCTGCCATGGATCCATCCGAATCCAGCGCTGTTGAGAGCGTGATGGATCTACCTGGCGTTGCTTTCACGCGTTGTCGACCCATCCTGAACTGGTTCAAAATGAAGCCGACCCAACATACCTGCAGGAAATAGCCCTTGCCACTGCCTACTCCCCAAGCCCGAACACCCTTGCACCATCGACAGGTCATCTACAACGGTTATCTGCGCGAGGACGGCCTTTGGGACATCGAAGCGCGGCTGACCGATACCAAGGCCTATGCGATGGTGTCGTCTGAAAAGGGCGCGATGTCTCCCGGAACGCCGATTCACGACATGTTTATTCGCGTGACTGTGGACGACAGCCTGACCATCCGGGAAATAACTGCAGCGATGGAAAGCCGGCCTTACTCCGAGTGTTCGCAGGCACAGGATCCAATGCAAAAGATGATCGGCGTCACCATGGGGCCGGGCTGGCGGCATGCGATTGAAAAAGCGGTGGGTGGCATACAAGGCTGTACCCATTTGCGCGAACTGCTCTACAACATGGCGACGGCTGCCTACCAAACGATTCCGGTCTACCAGGCGCATCGCGAGCAGCGCCTGACGATCCCACCGTCTGACGACGGACAACCGCCCCGTCATCTAGGCAAATGCCTGGCATGGGATTTCAATGGGCCGGTGGTGCGGCGCAATTACCCCATGTATGCGGGCTGGCAGCCTGTGGTCAAGGCCAAGCTGCCCGGGGCGTGACGCCGGTGGTCTGGCGGTCAGCGTCTTGAGCCGGGCATCAGCCCACACACACTTCATCGGCCAGGCGCCGCATGAAGCGTTCGCACCAGGCCAGCTGCTCCAGTGTGACCCATTCATTGGGCTGATGTGCCTGAGCAATATTTCCGGGACCACACACAATGGTCGGCACGCCAACCTGGTGGAACAGCGCCGCTTCGGTGCCAAACGAGACCTTGCCCGCGCCGCTGCTCGCGTCCACGTCCGCGCAGCGAAAGCACAGTTGGGCGATCTCGCTGTCGGCATCGGTGGCGAAGCCGGGCAAGACGGAATTGAGTTTGTGGGTGATGCCGGTCTCGGCTGCCACAGCCTGCATGGCCGGTACCAGGCTGTCGGCAAATTCTTTGGCCTCATTAAACAGCGCTACCGGTGAATTGAGATGGTGATGACGGATCTCCCAACTCACTTCACAGTCGCGCGGAATGATGTTCAGCGCGGTGCCGCCGGCAATCACGCCGGTGTGAATCGTGGTGAAGGGCACGTCAAACACCGGGTCGAACGGCCCGTGCTCGACCAGCCTTCTGTGCATGGATTTGAGCTTGAGAACAAACTCGCAGGCGATGTCCACCGCGTTGACACCTTGTGGCGTCAGTGAGGAGTGCGCTTCGAACCCACGCACCGATGTTTTGTAGGCATGCTTGCCCTTGTGCGCAATCACCACCTGCATGCCAGTGGGTTCCCCGACTATGCAGCCGGCAGGACGAAAGCCCTGGTCGACCATGTCGGCAATCATTCGGCGTACACCTATGCAGCCGACTTCTTCGTCGTAGCTGAAAGCCAGGTGCACCGGGCGTTTAAGTTTGCGCTTGACCAGTTCCGGGACCATCATCAGTGCGGTCGCACCAAAACCTTTCATGTCGGTGACGCCACGGCCGTAGAGCTTGTCGCCGATGATCTGGGCTTTGAATGGGTCGGTGTTCCAGGGTTGACCATCGACCGGCACCACATCGGTGTGGCCCGAGAGCACCAGGCCGCCGATTTTGGTTTCGCCGTTTTCAGCGGGCAGGGTGGCCCATAGATTGGCTTTTTTGCCGCTGTCGTCGTGACTCAGGTGGCATTGCGCGCCGTGCGAGGCCAGCAGGTCGCGCGTCCACTCAATCAGGCCAAGATTGCTGTCGCGAGAGACAGAGGCAAACGACACCCATTTTTCAATTAAGGGAAGCGCGGTGAGCGGGGCGGCCAGGTCGGCGACAACCGCAGGTTGCAGGGCGGCATGAGGAAGTGGTGCGTTCATGATGAACCTTTATGACGACCGGGCCTACGCCTTGAGATGCCAAGGGAGGACTGGCTTAAAAATTGTAAGCCAAGCCGGGCGTTTTGGGTTCGAGCAAAAAATGTTCAGGTCATCCGGCCCCGGTTGTCGACGACGGAGCAACCAGTGATTCGCCAGATTTTATTCTTTTGCCGTTGCAGGCTGTAAACCGCCAGCCAGGAGTTACCGCTGGCGTCAGTCATCTGCACCCGCTGGACAACGTCATCATCACTGCCTTCGGGTTTGAGAAACGCCACACTGGCCGGGCGGTAAACCACCGGGTAATTCTGCCGCACCATGGCCATGAAACTGCTTGCCGAGCCAAGCGCCTGCTGGATATTGGGTGCTGCATAGGAAAAAGCTTTGACGGCATCGTCCTTGGCAAAGGCCTGCAATTGCGCCTGGACCACAGCGTGCACATTTTTTTCGTCTGTGGCAGTCAACGGCCCCGCATGGGCTGGCGCCAAGACAGACTGCAGCACGACCAGCACTACCCAAGCGGAAGCCCGGTTAAACCGAGCCCGAATTACGCCAGAAAGTCTCCACAGTGCAGCGGGGAACAGGGATTGCATGGACATCAGAGGCGATTGGCTAGGCATAACGCTGGTTTCCTGGTGGGTGCTAGGGGACGAGTTTTGCAAGCTGGGCCGATGAAGACGTGATCCTAGTGCAGCATGTCTTTTTTTGCTTAGCAGGGCTGTGCTACAACTACGCGTCTGGCAGGCCGATGGATGCAGCCCGGTCCCACCTCCCGGCATCTTTGTGCCCTTGTGCCTCTTCCTTATCCCTCTCTTTTGGATACCCACATGTCTTTAGACGTTTTACAAGCCCAAACCGGGAAAGCCGATGACCGTCCGGTTGCCACGGTATTGATCATGCACGGCCTGGGCGCCGATGGCCGCGATTTTTTGCCGATTGCCCAACAGCTTGACCTGTCCAGTGTGGGCCCGGTGCGATTTCTGTTTCCGAGTGCGCCGGTTATGCCGGTGACCATCAACGGCGGCTACGTGATGCCGGCCTGGTATGACATCCTGGGCGCTGATCTGGTCAAACGTGAGGACGAAGGCGGTCTGCGGCAGTCGTGCGCGGCCATCGAGACCCTGCTGGCGCAAGAAAAAGCGCGCGGCATGCCCGCCCACCGGATCGTAGTCGCCGGTTTTTCACAGGGTTGCGCGATGGCGCTGATGGTCGGGCTGCGCCATGCCGAGCGTTTAGCCGGCATTGTGGGACTGTCGGGTTACCTTCCCCTGATGGACAAAACTGCTGCGGAACGCAGTCCAGCCAGCCACGGTACGCCCGTGTTTCTGGCCCATGGCACGCGTGATGGTGTGATACCGATCCAGCGGGCCATGGCATCACGCGATGCCTTGAAGGCACTGGGCTATCCAGTGGATTGGCACGATTACGCTATGGAGCATTCAGTTTGTCCCGAAGAAATCACGGATTTTCAGAACTGGCTGCTCAAGGTGCTCGCCTGATAGATTCGCAGGCTGCTACAGCGACGATGGCTGGGTTTGTTCGTAGCCGACCGGGCGCAACCCGTCTTCCGCCTGCTGACTCAGTTCCCGGTCGCGAATGGCAAACAGGCGCTCCAGATCCGCTGTCGGGTCGTTAGCACGAACCGGCTTTTTCGGCTGCACCTCCATCGCAACAGGGCTGGTCGGCAGCGCAGTCGGGGCCACAGCGGCCATGGCGGGCGATGCGGTGCCGCCCTTCCAGCTGTTCCGATCGGGCATGGTCAGGTAGGGGCAGCTGTCTGCAACTTCGAGCTGCCACGACATGCCATGCAGCCAAGTCGAGGCCTGGGGCTCAAACCGCTCGATTTCTTTCATCAGGGTCTGCTGAAATGCAAAAGCGTAATTCATCAGCCGCTCATCCCAGTGCCGCACCACCAGCCGCACGTACATGCCGTGCCCCCGGCTCCGGCTGGACACCAGCAGCATGGTGCATTCAATCCAGCCGGGGGGTATGCCATTGCGCCGCATGACATCGCGCAGCAACACTTGAACCAGTTGCCGCCGCGTAGCGTTCTCCGAGCCGTCTTCGATGGTGTTTGGAAAGTCCTCTGTGCCGGGCATCACGCTGGAAGGTGACTGGCTGTTGGGCGCGCCAGGCCTGGATCCGCCAAACAATCTCTTCAACAAGGCTTTCATCTCGATTTCCTGAATGCTGGAGTGGCTGGGTAACCGGGGCAATGTGCCGCAACGCACAATGTCCGCCGATTGACATGCATACAAAGGTATTATCCTGCGTGAGGCCTGCTGCCAAGTCAAGCCATGATTGTGGCTTACTCCGCCCGCCGGCCCCCATTTTGCACTGCCATGGCATCATCGGACGAGCATCTGGCTCTGCGCCAGCACAAATAGAAATCCGAGGGAAGGACACCATGAATCATTTGCAGGCGCCCGGTGCCACGCCGTTGCAGCGACCGCCGCACGACCCCCGGCACGACTCCGCTGGGAGCGGCCTTGCCGCACTCACGCCGGCCAGAATCAGGGGGATGCGTTGCGGTATTGAAAAAGAAAGTCTGCGAGCGTTACCAGGTGGTGGCCTAGCGCTCACGCCGCATCCGGCTGCGCTGGGTTCGCCCCTGACGCATCCTGCTATCACCACTGATTTCAGCGAGTCGCAGGTAGAGCTGGTCACAGGCGTTCACAACACGGTGGATGCCGCGCTGCAAGAACTGACCCAGATCCATCAGTTCACCTACCGGGCCCTGAAATCCATCGGCGACGAAATGTTGTGGGTATCGAGCATGCCTTGCGACCTGCCAACCGATGAGACCATTCCGGTGGCGCGCTTTGGGTCGTCCAACGTCGGGCGGGCCAAAAGCGTCTATCGCATGGGCCTGTCCCACCGTTATGGCCGGCGCATGCAGACCATTTCGGGCATTCATTACAACTGGTCTTTTCCCGAGGTGAGTAACGAGCAGTATTTCGGCCTGATACGCAATTTTCGCCGCCAGGCCTTTTTACTGCTTTATCTCTTTGGCGCTTCGCCCGCCGTGTGCTCGAGCTTTGTCGCCGGGCGTGATCATGAGTTGCAAAAGCTTGCGCAAAGCACCATGTACATGCCGCATGGCACTTCACTGCGTATGGGACGCCTGGGCTACCAGAGCGATGCGCAGGCCTCGCTGGCGGTCAGCTACAACAGCCTAGACGGCTACGGCGCCTCGCTGCAGGACGCGCTGACGCGCGCCTACCCGGCCTATGAGAAGGTAGGTATCCAGAATCCGGGCGGCGACTACAACCAGCTCGGCTGTACGCTACTGCAAATTGAAAATGAGTTCTACGGCACGATTCGCCCCAAACGGGTGATTTTTCCGGGCGAGCGGCCCTTGCATGCGCTGCGTGAGCGCGGGGTGGAATACATCGAGGTTCGGCTGATGGATCTGGACCCGTTTGAGCCTGTCGGCATCAGTACCCAAACCATGCGTTTTCTTGATGTGTTTCTGCTGCACTGCCTGCTCTCAAGCAGTCCGCCGGACAGCCCGCAGGAAATTGCTGCACTGGCACGCAATCAGCACCGCACCGCTGCGCGTGGCCGCGAACCCGGCCTGCTGCTGGAGCGCGAGGGGCGCGAGGTCGAGTTGACGCAGTGGGGCGCCGAAATCATCGACAAATGCGCGCCGATTGCAGCCACGCTGGACGCCGTCCACGGCGGCCATAGCCACCACGATGCACTCACCGCAGCCAGTGCATCCCTGCTCCATCCGCAGACGCTACCCTCGGCCCGTGTGCTGGCCGCCATGGCCGCCGGTCATGACAACTCGTTTGTCAATTTTGTCCGGGCGCAATCTTTGAAGACCCAGGCTGCCATGTTGAGTCTGCCGTTCTCTG
>JANOLL010000097.1:0-8451 GCA_031419775.1 Polaromonas sp.
GCCTATGTGTTGATTGAAGGGGCGTATTTGGTACGCGAAGGTTCTCCTATCACGCACAACGAAGAAGTGGACAAAGACGGCTGTCGTGTCACGGTTGGGGCGGGAAGTGCGTACGACCTTTATTTGAGTCGGGAACTCAAGCATGCGCAGATTGTTCGGGCGGCCAGTTCTCCCGCTGTAGTCGATACGTTTGTCGCACAAGGGCTTGAGGTGGCGGCAGGCGTCAAGCAGCAATTGCAGGCTGATTCAACCCGAATCGCGGGATTGCGTTTGTTGCCTGGTCGTTTCATGGTCATCGAGCAGGCCATGGGAACACCAAAAAGTCGCGGTCTAGCCGCCGCTGAATTTCTGAGTCAGTTTGTAGAGGACATGAAATCCGCAGGATTTGTTGCACAAGCCCTTGAACGGCACGGCATTCAGGGGGCGACGGTGGCGCCGCCGAGCCGCTAGCCTGATTGACTCAATCCCGTGCCAGGATGCGTTTTAAGGCAACTTTATGATTTGATTTAGATTCCACGATGTATATTATGTTAAGTCAATAAAATAGTACAACAACGGCCCTACCAGGATTCGCACATCCTGAATACTCATGCCAAGCCCGCCACTCCCTCGATGGGGTACCTTGGCGATCTCGTGCATTCAACACGAAAGCCAAGTTGCAAGCCCAGTCCCTGTAGGACAGCATCCACAAATTCTTCATGGCGGCATTGGAGTGGCAAACTAGCTTGATGAACACCAAGCAGTGCAAAAGGTACACGCATTCATCAGCAAGAAACTGGCTGGTGGCTGTATCCCTGGTCGTCGGCACCTTGAGCCACGCGGCCGAACCCGAAACCCTGTCGGTCCATTCCATGCATTCCAGTGCCGCAGCCTTGATGGACAGGCACAACGCGCTTACGGGGCAATTGGCAAGAAACCAGTTTGCACGACCGCTGTTTCTGGAGTCGTCTGAAACTGCCAACAGCGTCAGCGGCAACGCCTACGCCGTTCTGGATTCACCGTTTAATACTGTCAAATCCACATTCGAGAACCCCGGCCGATGGTGCGATGTGATGATTTTGCACATCAACACCAAGTTCTGTCGCGCACAGTCCGGTGCCAGCCCGAGCCGGCTGAAAGTGAACATCGGCAAAAAGACGCCGCAGGAGCTCAAAGATGCCTTCACCCTTGAATTTACCCACCAGTTGGTGCCGAAATCAGCCGCGTCGCCCCCGTATCTCGAGGTACATCTCAATGCTGAAAAAGGCCCCTTGGGAACCAGCGACTATCGAGTTGAGTTGAGCGCGGTGCCCCTGACGGATGGCAAAACGTTCATGCATTTGAAATATTCGTACGGTTATGGCATGGCTGGCCGCCTGGCCATGCAAGGCTATCTTGCAACTCTTGGTAGCCAGAAATCTGGATTTACCCGGCTCTCAGGTGATGCCAAGAAAAAGTATGTTGGCGGAATGCGTGGCGTGATCGAGCGAAATACCATGCGCTATTACTTGGCGATTGAGGCGTATCTGGCTTCTCTGAACCAGCCTCCAGCTGAGCAATTCAATGCCAGGTTGGAGCGCTGGTTTGACGCAACCGAGCAGTATCCAGAACAGTTTCATGACATCGACCGTGACACCTACCTGACCATGAAAAAAAACGAATACCAGCGGCAGCAATCGGCCAGTTAGGTACCTTTTCGATGCCTCTCCGATCGTACTGAGCAAGTCGCCTGCAAAGTGGATTGCGGGAAAGGTCAGTCGCGTCTTACAGCGAGAGCGGACAGCCCTTACAGCTGAAACCGCTATCAGCGTAGTGGTATTTCAAGCCTGCTGACTTATCGTATTGTCAAGCGCCAGCCCTGCTGGCTCAAGGCGACCGGTTCAACGAGGCAAGCCATGATCAATCTAGTTTCGAGTCCGGCCGCAAGTCCTATTGCGGCCTGCTGGACGGTTGTGGCTCACAAACGCCGCCAGGTGTTCACCTTGCTGATCACGCTGTGCGCGGTGGCCGTCTTGTGTTCCCTATCACTGGTATTGCCTGCACCATGGGCTCCGTACGCCGAGGCCTTGATGAGCTGGTGCCTGGTGGCCGTCGTGGCCGCACTCGCGCTGCTGGCTGCTGTGAAAGTGCTCGAGGGCCTGCTGGATGGCTAAGCCTTATGGCTAAGCTCCTGCACTCACGTGCAGCACTGCCCTTCCCTCACGTCCCGGCGCCCCTGTTGGCAACGTTACCTCCATCGCTTTTGATTTCAACCGGGAAACTCCATGTCAACACCCAAGCGTAAAAACGCTGGTATCTTGAGATCTGCAGAAGGCGCTAAAGCTAAGCAGCAGCAACTGGAAACTTTCACGGACGACTCTGCTCACGTGTTGACCACCAATCAGGGGCTTCAGATCCCTGATAACCACAATTCATTGAAAGCGGGTGCTCGGGGTCCAACTCTGCTTGAGGACTTCATCCTCCGAGAAAAGATCACGCACTTTGACCATGAGCGTATTCCTGAACGGGTCGTCCATGCTCGTGGCTCGGGCGCCCACGGTTATTTCAAGCCGAGCCGGTCCATGGCGCAATACACCCAGGCCGGTTTTTTACAGGACCCCGAAATCGAAACACCGGTCTTTGTCCGATTCTCTACTGTGGCGGGATCAAAAGGCTCAGCCGACACAGTGCGGGATGTCCGGGGTTTTGCGGTCAAGTTTTACACCAGCGAGGGCAACTACGACCTGGTGGGCAATAACATTCCGGTGTTCTTCATTCAGGATGCCATCAAATTTCCGGATCTGATCCACGCAATCAAGCCGGAGCCTCATCACGGCATGCCGCAGGCAGCCAGCGCACACGACACCTTCTGGGACTTCGCCTCACTCATGCCGGAGTCAACCCATATGCTGATGTGGGTCATGTCGGACCGAGCTATTCCGCGAAGTTTTCGCATGATGGAAGGCTTCGGTATCCATACCTTTCGCTTCATCAACGCCAGGGGCGACAGCCACTTTGTCAAGTTCCACTGGAAACCCAAATTGGGGGTTCATGGGCTGACTTGGGACGAGGCGCAAAAAATCGCCGGCAAGGACGCTGACTTTCACAGGCGTGATTTGTGGGAGTCTATTGAAGCCGGTCATTTCCCGGAATGGGAGCTCGGTGTTCAAATCGTGGACGAGAGCAAAAACGGTGAACTGGGTTTTGACATTCTCGACGCCACCAAATTGATTCCGGAAGCACTGGTTCCTGTGCAGATCATCGGCAAGATGGTGCTCAATCGGAACCCGGACAACTTTTTTGCTGAGACCGAGCAAGTCGCGTTTCATCCTGGACATCTGGTTCCAGGAATAGATTTTTCCAACGATCCTCTTTTGCAGGGTCGCCTGTTCTCGTATACCGACACACAGTTGAGTCGCCTGGGTGGATCCAATTTTCATGAGATACCGATCAACCGCAGCGTTTGCCCGATGCACAACTTTCAGCGTGACGGGATGCACCGGCAAAGCATTACCCAGGGCGCCGTAGCCTATGAGCCGAATACTCTGGATAAGGCGAGCGGCGCGGCGGAGTTCCGGGTGGATGGGTCAGCCCAAGGCTTCCAGTCATTTCCAGAGCCGATGACATCCCCGAAAAGCCGGGGCCGCAGTCCTTCATTCGACGACCATTTTTCCCAGGCGACCCTGTTTTGGAACAGCCAGAGCGCGGTAGAAAAAGACCATATCGTTGCCGCGTTCCGGTTTGAATTGTCAAAAGTTGAGACCCCGGACATCCGCCAAAGAATGGTCGACAACCTCGCCCATGTGGATCTGAAGCTGGCTAATCGGGTGGCGTCGCCTCTTGGCATCAATCCACCAAATCCCCGCGCAGCCGCCGGACGCCTGGGATTTCGCGATCACCGGATCGTCAACAAGGTAGACGAAGACCCGACCCTGCGAATGGGCGGGCGGCCGGGCTGCAACGTAAAAACCCGCACAGTGGCCATCTTGGTCGCGGATGGCTTCGAGCCCGCGACGATCAGGCGAATCCAGCAAGCCTTGGTGGATGCCGGGGCTTTCTGCAAACTCGTGGCCCCCCATCTCGGCTCGGTGAGTACCGCCAGTGGCAGGCAGATGCCGGTGAACCATACCTTTACAACCATGCCATCCGTCATGTTCGATGCGGTATTGGTCGCGGGCGGCGCAGCGAGCGCGCAGACATTGTGTGGGATGGGGGATGCGGTCCATTTTGTGCTGGAGGCCTATAAACACGGCAAGACCATCTGCGCCGTGAATGAGGGCGTTCAGTTGTTGGCCACACTGGGATTTGGCCTTGGAAGGAACCCGGAAATGGTCAGCATGCCGGCACAGGGTGTGATCGTCGCCGATGCGCGAAGGGTGGCCGACGGCCTGATTGCACATGATTTCATCGCCGCCATCGCCCTGCATAGACATTGGGACAGGGCCAATATGTGTGCAGTGCCTGCGTAACCCCAGCCCAAAGGCCGCAAAGTTGACTAGCCTGGATGCCCGATCCGGCTGGCTGCTGGGGCAGGCAAGGTAAAGCTGATGCTGGGCACCGTGAAGTCTTCAAAGGGTGCACCCAGTGCGATCTCCCCTTCGACCAGCAACACGCACTCCTGGCGTCGCAAGGCGACAATCGCACTGCCTCCAGCAAAGCGAACCCAGGTGCCGTAGCTGCTCACGTCTTCCAGATAAAACTTGCCATCGCGCCACGACAGTTTTGCATGCAGGCGAGACACTCGCGGATCGTTGACGACGAATTCGGCTTGTGGGTCCCGGCCCATATGAACCGGCAAGGCGTCGGATTGGAAGCTCATCTGCGCGTCCAGCCACGACAGCGCGATCACGCCAGACGTAGGCACCTCCCGGGTGAATGGAAAGACACTCAAGCTGCCCGGTACCGTAAAAAAGCCGGACATGACCTCGTTTTGCCACTCCATCCGGTACACCATGCACGGTTCCTGTCGGCCGCGAATATTCATGGGCCCCAGATTGCGAAACCGCACCCCGCCGTCAGGCGCCAATTCGCTGATCACAGTCTCGGTCCCCAGGATCTGGTCCGGACCTGAAAGATCGGACAAGCGCGCGGCGACGTTGACAGAATCACCAAAGCAATCACCGTCTTGCTCGATCACTTCACCGCGTGCCATTCCAATTTGCAGGCGCATCTTCAGCTTGTCAGGCCAGGTTTTGATGCGCTCGGTGTGTACCCGCTGCATTTCGGTCACCGCGACGACTGCGTCCCGGTTCTCCGGAAAGATCATCAGCACGCCATCACCCAGGTTTTTGACCACCACTCCCTTGTGGGCGATGCAAACCCGGCCCATCCACTGGGTCAAGCGGGTGATGGCTTGCGTAGCTTTGGCGTTGCCGATGGATTCAAAAACTGCAGTGCTTCCGGTCAGGTCAGCAAATACAACGGTGACTAAAGCCATAAAGTGGTGGACAACGGATAGGGTACCGGTTGAAGCGGAATTACATCACAGGAAAACGCGCAACCACGACTTGCCCCCAAAGCCGTCAGATGATGCAGTGAGCGTGTTAGATGCTGCCACATCAGGGCGCAACAGGCTTGTGCTGCATTGACTTTAATTCCAGAAATTCCTCCATACCGTAAACACCATTTTCCCGGCCGTTGCCAGACTGCTTGTAGCCACCAAACGGTGCGTTGGCGTTAAAGGGGCCGCCGTTGATATCAACCTGCCCTGTCCGCATGCGCCGGGCGACCTTGATCGCGTTTTCATCGGTATCGGCCCAGACCGCCCCGCCTAGTCCGTAAACAGTGCTGTTGGCAATACGAATTGCTTCCTCTTCATCCGCATAGCAGATCACCACCAACACCGGGCCAAAAATCTCTTCCTGGGCCAAAGTGTCCGTGGCCTTGATTCCCAGAACAGTGGGCTGCACGAAGTAACCCTTGTCAAAGTCTGGTGCTGCGCCACCGCCCGCGATCACCTCGGCTCCTTCAGCCAACCCCGTTTTGATAAAGCCCAAAACCCGGTCGCGCTGTGCCGCACTTACAAGTGGGCCTAACCTGCTGGCTTCATCCTGGCTGGGGCCTAGGGTGTAGCGTTCCATGGCCGTCCGTACCAGAGCTTTAACTTCTTCATAGCGCGCAGCGGGCACCAGCAGCCTCGTGTGCGCCGAACAGGTTTGGCCACTATTGAGCATGCAGGCAGAAAGGGTCCCCTTCACGGCCGCTTCCAAATTGGCGCTATCGAGAACCACACTGGCCGATTTACCACCCAACTCCAGCGTGACACGCTTGACCGACTGGCTTGCGAGCTCGCCCACGCGCTTGCCAGCCCGGGTTGAACCTGTGAAGCTCACCATGTCGACTTCTGGATGGCTCGCCAACACTTCTCCCACGACCGGTCCCAGCCCGTTGACCAGGTTAAACACACCGGGAGGAACGCCTGCCTCATGAATAATCTGAGCGAGGATCATGGCGTTGACGGGTGCCACTTCGCTGGGTTTGAGAACCACCGTACAACCCGCCACCAAAGCAGGAGCAATCTTCAGGGTAATCTGGCTGAGCGGAAAATTCCAGGGCGTGATGCAAGACACCACCCCGATGGGTTCGCGCACCACCAGGGAGTGACTGACTTTTTTCTCCCATTCAAACTGGCGTGCCACCTTGGCAAAATTTCCCCAGTGCCAGGCCGGCCCACCGACCTGCACCGCTCGGGCCATTTTCAATGGCATGCCAACCTCGCGCGCAATCGCGAGGGCCAGTTCGTCGGTGCGGGTTTTGACACCCGCAGTGATTTTTTCCAGGTAAGCCGCCCGGACTTCAACCGGCAATGCGGCCCAGCTCTCGAACGCAGCCCGTGCGGCCCGCACCGCTTTGTCAGCTTCTTCCGCTGTGCCTGACGGGACAGTTGCCATCAATTCCTCTGTGCTGGAATCGAATACCGGCAATCGGTCCGACGATTCAGCCTGTACCCACTGGCCATTGATGTAATGAGACGGGAAATGCTGGGGCGAACTGGTCATGTTGAAAAATAGTTTTGTGAATTTGTAAGTGAACCCGAACGCAAACTGCCACAAAAACTGGGTGGGACCTGGTTGTGCAAGGATCGGGCCGAAAGCTTTTGCGTCGACAGCCCGCTTCCTGCTTTCAAAAAATAGGCCATCGTCGGTGACGCTCCGTCGAGAATTGACTTGACATTTGGTTACTAACTCGTTGATTTATATGTCGTTTCAAGTCGACAAATTCTACTTGCGGGCTTGCAGTCTAGGGCCCACAGGCTTAACCTGCAAACGGAAATTCATTAAAAAAGAAAAAGTCCTGACTCGAACGTCCTATGCGCCTATTGACATCTTCGTTTATCCCTCAACTCAAAAACAGTTGCAGGGCCATGCTTGGTTTTCCAGAAACATCGCCAGCTGCGGTCAGTGACAGGCTGGAACAGATCCGCCAACTCATGCTCAACGAGTTGGGTGAGTATGGTGAAAAGAAGTTTCCATCAGTCGCGCGTCGCGTGCGCTTTGCACCGGATGTGCAAGGCCTTTGGTACGCGCGAAGCGATGTCATGGCGATTCTGGCCAACACCCACGGGGAAACGCTGGCTCGTGAAAAAATTCAAGACATCAGCGGAAAATTCAATGGCTTGCTTCCCAAAGGCTTGACCCAGCGCACTGGCATGCGCGTTCGCTGATTGCCAGCGCAACCAGCCTGACACTTCAGTGCTGGTGATTCCACAGTAAAAACGCATCACGCCCCTCGACGGCGAGCGTAATTTTTCGTCCCACCGGCAGCATGACTTTGGTGGCCACGTGACCAAACGGCAGCCCCGTCATCACCGGGGCCTTGATCTGGCTCTGTAACCACGACACGACGGTGGCAAGCTTGAAACCTTTGTCGTGCGGCACCGGTTTGTAGTGGGTGAAGTGGCCAAAAATAACCGCCTTCTGCTGCGCCAAGACGCCTGCATGCAGCAATTGGGTCAACATGCGCTCGATACGGTAGGGGTGCTCGCCAATGTCTTCTAAAAACAAAACCCCGCCTTTGACCGCTGGCAGGTAGGGCGTTCCCACCAGCGAGGCCAGCACCGCAAGATTACCGCCCCAGAGCATCGCATTTTTAGCGTAAAAAATGTTCTCAACGCCCGTATCCATTGGGATATTTGCTATATTATTCGTAGCAATCAATGGATCTTTTTTGGCGAGTCGCCAGCCGCACCCTTCCCCTTGCCCGCTAATGAAATCATCGAAGCACGCTTGCATGATGTCGTCCGGACCGCCTTCGGACCCAAAGTCTTCGCACAGCGCAGGGCCGGCCCAGGTCACGGCGCCCGTTTTGCTGAGCATGGCCATCTGAAAGGCGGTGAAGTCGCTCAGACCCACAAACTGCGTGCCACTGGCGATGGCCTTGGCCACCTGTTTGTAATGGATGGCGGAAAGTATGCGTGTCAGACCGTAGCCACCACGGGACATCAAGGCCACATCGGCCCCACTGGCGGCTGCCCGGTGGATGGCTGCCAGCCGG
>JANOLL010000098.1:0-1661 GCA_031419775.1 Polaromonas sp.
TCGTTGTCGACCGGCTCGGCTTCCAGCAAGGTCATGTGCGCCCGCAGGCGACTGCCCACCGGAACCAGCGCCATGAAGCGCACCTTGTTCAGGCCGTAATTGATGCCCAGGCGTGAGTCGAGGATTTCAAAAGACGATTCAAAGAATTTTGGAATCAAGGAAAGGGTGAGAAACCCGTGCGCAATGGTGCTGCCAAACGGACCGGCGGCGGCTTTGACGGGGTCGACATGAATCCACTGGTGATCATCGGTGGCTTCGGCAAACAAATCGATCCGCTGCTGTGTGATGGTGATCCAGTCGCTGACAGCAATGGTTTCTCCGACGCAAGACGCCAGCTCGGCGAGGGTTTGAAAGGTTCGCATGGCCTCAGGCGTTCAGCCACTTGCACAGGCCCTGCCACTGCTGCAGGTCTTTTTCGACCCGACCCGGTGCAACGTCAAAAACCGTGAGACCGCGTGCCGCCAGGTGAATGTAGTTCTGCGTGTCGCGCACATAGCCGAGTACCGGCAGGCCCAGACCTTCGACAAACTCACGCAGTTTGTCCGCGGCGATGGTTCGAGCATCCACCCGCATCCCCACAATTCCCACCTGCAGTGTGCCGACGTGGCGGTGCTCGGCAAGCTGGTCCAGAAAAGCGCGTGTGGCAAAAATATCGAAGATGCTGGGTTGCAGCGGCACCAGCACTTTGTCAGCCAGCTTCATGACATCGTTAAAGCGCCAGCCCTGCATCCCCGCAGGCGTATCAAGTACCACATGAGTCGTGCCTCTGGGGGGCTTGACAATCAGGTCGGCGTTGAACTCCCAAGTGGAAATAGGTCTGGCGGCAGGTGGGCGCAGTCCCAGCCAAAGCCTCGAGGACTGCTGCCTGTCGGCGTCACCCAGCATGACCGCATGTCCCTGCCCGGCATAGTAGCCGGCCACATTGGTGGCAAGGGTTGATTTACCGACGCCGCCCTTGGGATTGGCAATGACGACCACAGGCATACGAAGCTCCTCAGGTTTTTTATAGCTTTGCTTTTACGTTATGGTAACGGCATGGCAAGTCCTCCTGCAACCCGCTCCCCGACTTTGACAAGCCCCATAGAACCGGACATCTATGTTGTCGCCGCCCATCCCGCATGGGGCGAATCGCGGGTCAACCGCCCCTTGATGGAAGCGGCCAAGAGTTTGCAACGGGTGCAGGTGCAGGACTTGTATTCAAGCTACCCGGATTACTCGGTCGATGTTGCCCATGAACAGGCGGCACTCCAGCAGGCGAAGCTGGTCGTTCTGCTGCACCCGATCCAGTGGTATTCCATGCCAGCTCTGCAAAAGCTGTGGCTGGACGAGGTGCTGACTTACGGTTGGGCCTATGGCGGCGGAGAGGGACCGAGCAGCCAGGGGGATGGCAGAGCCCTGCAAGGCAAAGATTTATGGCTGGTCGCCAGCACCGGTGGGCCCGACGCGTCCTACCACCCGGAGGGCTATAACCGCTATTTTTTCGACGCGTTCTTGCCGCCTTATGAACAAACAGCAGCCGTCTGCGGCATGCGGTTTTTACCGCCCATGGTGCTGCATGGTGCGCACAGCGGCGGACCCGACATCGTTGCCCGCCACGTCGAAACCTTCAGCCAGCGCCTTCAAAGCTACCCCGAATGGCCCGAGCTCGACGATCTGGAGCA
>JANOLL010000099.1:0-5724 GCA_031419775.1 Polaromonas sp.
ATGGGTCGGTAGCCCGCCATGTCTTCCAGTGCATCCTGGCAGAGCTCGACTTGACTGGCCATTTCTGAAGGCGTGCAGTTGGTGAGGATGGCGTGGTTGCAGGTGTGGTTGCCCAGATGTACCCATGGATGGCGCGCGAAACGCCGGAGTTCTTCGGGTGTGAAGGGACGGTCCGTGTCACCGCTTGGTATGAAAACCGACACACCGAATCGCTGGCACAGAAAGGCATCGATGCGTTCCGGCGTCCAGCTTTTGAGTCGCTTGATCTCGGTGTGCTGACGGCTGTGACTCTCACCACTGCGCGTCATCTCTCGACTGAACGCATCCCACCAGAACGCCTTGTTCTGCAGCACGTGGTCAGTTGAGATAAAAAAGGTTGCAGGCACCCGGAATTGATCTAACACCTCGAGCGCCAGCGTGTTGTTGAAATACCCGTCGTCAAAAGTGATCGTGAGGTAACGGCCGCCAGACGGCAGCCCGGCATCGATCTGCGCAGGCGACACCACGGTGAAGCGGTTTTCAAGCATCTCTTCAACGAATGCGCCGAAGTCCGCCACGGTCACCTTCAGGTCGCAAGCCGGTGCATCATCACTGCATTGGGTAGCGCTGTCGAACAACGAATGGAAAAGCACATTCACCAGCGTATTGCGTGGCTCCGCGCCGAAGTCAGTTGCCGAGACCCAGTCATCCATGGCAGACAATCCTCTTTTTATCAGCGGTTTGAGCATGGGTTCGTGTCGGTGGATGGCATTTATTTCTGTCAGCGAATGGTGCTTCAAAAACCGTCGCGACCAGAGTATTCTTTTACCTCATCGGGGGTTTAACTAAGGTAAGGAAAATGCCCTTTCGCGATCTTGGCTGCCCTGCCGCCGGGCCCTTAGTGAGCAAAGCAGACTCGCGCTATATCTACCTGGCCTGTCCATGGGCACCAGTGGGAGGGGGCATGTTCAGGGTAGCGGACTACCTGATTCAGTGCCAGTCTGATCACCAGCTGGATGGCGCCGCCCAGCTGCGTCCGCTCGATACCCGCGGCGCGTCCGGCCCCTTGTTTTCGCTTTGGGTTTTGCTGAGCGCGATGTTAAAAATAGCCAAAGGCCGAATCAGTGGCGGTCTGGCGGGGGTGCACATCAATATGGCCGAGCGCATGAGCTTGTTTCGAAAGGGCACCATGATTGTCGGTTGCGCAGCCATAGGTGTACCAACCGTCTTGCATCTGCATGCACAGATGCGCGGTTTTTATGACCACCTGCCGACCGTATTGAAACGTTTAACCCGGTGGATTTTTTCATTGCCCAATGGCGTCATCGTGATTGGACCGGCAGCCAGAACCTTCGTCATCGACACTCTCCAGGTGCCAGCCATTCGGGTACGCATGATCACCAACGGCGTTCCAGGTCCGGGCGTGGAGGTCGCAAGAACTGCCAAGCGCGATCGGCAGCGGCTTCTGTTTATCGGCAACCTGTCAGACAAAAAAGGTCTGATGGACCTTTTGCGGGCATTGGCGCAGCCGGAACTGGACCGATCCAGACTTGAGGTCACGATTGCAGGGGGAGGTAATCTAGCAGGCTACCGGGCCAGGTCGCGCGTGCTGGGCGTGGACGACACCGTGCACTTCACAGGATGGTGTGACCAGAAAAAAATCAGTCAGCTGCTCGGGGACTGCGATGTACTGATATTGCCCTCTCACGATGAAGTGTTACCGCTGGCTATTCTTGAGGCACTGGCGCACGGTGTGGCAGTGGTGACCACGCCAGTAGGCGAAATTCCCTCGCTGTTGACCGATGGGGTCGACTCCCTGTTTGTCACCGTAGGTAGCCCAGTGAGTATTGCTGCAGCCATCAACCGGATTCTGGCTGAAACCGATTTAAGACAGTCGCTCGAGAAAAACGGGCGTGCCACTTACCGCAGACACTTCTGTTTATCGGATTTTTTTTCAAATGTTGCCATCGAGCATCAGCGCCATTTCGGCGTTGCAGGACAATTGAAGGAGGCGCTCGTTATGGCGCACCGGTATGACCAGCCGGATGACCTCACACCCGTCCCGGCTGTCATGAAATGACGCCATAGAGAGATTCAAGATTGCATGAAAACGCCGCGTACAGCCAGTCACATCAAGCGTAAGATTTATAGCCCTGCCATCCGACTTTGAAATTCTGGAAGGCTTGTATGGACTTGCGTCTGGCACACCTGGAGTGGATCCTCAAAAAGGAGGGGCTTAAACCTGCCGTCAAATATTTGAATTCGCGCGTGCCCTACCGCTTCACCACGGTCTACCGGCTCGAACATGACGTTTTTAATGTGATTGAAACGGTCGACAAGCTCGATGAATTCAATCCCAACGCGTCCAGCTCGACGCCTTACAGCCAGAGCTTGTGCCGGTTTCCGGTACTGCACGGAACGTTTAGTACCTCCGACACGGCTACAGACCCTCGCCTGAAAGGACTATGCTATCCGAGCGCAGTAGGCAGCTATTCAGGCGTGCAATTGACCTTGGCTAACGGCGATCTGTACGGGACCTTTTGCCACTACGATTTTGCAAAGCAGGTCATCAGCCATTTTGAATACCAATTTTTGCAGCTTGCGACGACTTTGATCACCCGCCATTTGCAGGAGAATGCCAGTACATATAGGGTGGCCTATCATCCCTGGAGCGAACAGTCTTCCGGACCGGTGCGCTAGCGCTCATGAGCGGCGCGTTAGAGACCAAAGAGCGAAAAAGCCCCGTACCTGTGAGGCTACGAGGCTTTGTATCTGGTGGGACCTGCGGGGGTCGAACCCACGACAAATCGAATGCGGTTGCGCTTATCTAAAACTTGCGCGCCAGTCCAAGTAGTAGGCAAGGGGTCAATATGTACTCAGTGATGCGATCAAAGAATATATTGAATACGTTCCGAGCTGTTGTCGCAATTGCCGGCTCAGCCATCATTTCGATTGCCAATGGTCAAACCCTTGCAGCAAGCGGCACGAATGGCAATGGAACCTGTAGTACCGTGCTGAAACCCCTGGTCATTCAAATAGAGTTCGCGGGTACTTGGAAAAGCATCAACACGAGGACAGTCAGGGATAAATTTCTCGACCAATTGGATGAATACGTGCGTGATGCGTCGTACGGCAAAGTTTGCATCAAAGGCGAAGTCACGGACAAGTGGTACAAGTTACCAAATCCCATATCGGCCTATTGGGTGCCTTGGCAGAATCAACAGGCAAACAGGTCTAATCTTCGGAATCTTGTCAGTGACTCACTAAGCGTTGTTGATCAGGACACTGACGTTTCAAAATACGATTTCGTCATCGTCGCGCTGGGTGCGACGTTTAAAGACTGGGGTAACCATGGCCTTGCGGCTTATCCCGGTATGCTTGGCTGGAATTCTGACAGTATCCTGTTCACTCCAAGTGGGCGCAAAGTCAATCGTGGCGTCGTGGTTTACGCTTCAACTGTGCATCTAGGGCATGTATTCCATGATGTGGCTCACGTTCTAGGTGGCATTAAGGACGGGAAGCGTGTCTTGCCCTGCCTATACGATCAAGACTTACAGGGTAAATCGACGCTTCGCACTGGCCCCGGAGTATTTCAGGCGTTTGCCGACTCACAAATTCACATGGGTGCTTGGGACACCATGTCTTGCAATAGTTGCTTGCAACGAGCGGGGCCCCCTGGGATTTCGTCGTGGACAAAGTTGCGGCTTGGCTGGCTGGAACCATCAAGAGTTCATGTAGTGCATCCAGGAGAAAAGGTAAGAATCACCTTGGGGCCGCTCGAGGATGCCTCATCTCAAACCCTGGCAATTAAGATCCCCGTGACCGACACGACTTACTATCTTGTCGAAAATCGGCAGCACATTGGATTTGACAAATATTTGCCGGAAACGGGTGTGCTAATCATGTACGCTGACGACAAGATCGCAGAGAGTCGCCACGGCCAGAGCCAAGTCCGGCTTGTCAATGCCAACCCAACCGTCCCGCGCCTTGAAAGTGCAGCATTTGATATACCCAAGAATGCTCACTTCGTCGATGACAAGAATGGTATTCACGTTAGGCTGCTTCAGAAAGACGGAAAATCTTATGAAGTCCTTGTCGAGCATGCGCCTCGATAATTAGCAAGACCTGCCACACATACCTGTGTGCCCCACTCCTTCGCACCAAACCCATTGTTCCCTCGGAAGTGAGAGGAATGGCATGCCGCTGAATTTTTGCTTTGGACGCGTCTCCTTACGGGCCAGAAGCCGTCGATCAGTCCTGGCGCTCAAAGCAGACGTTTTACCCGCGTCCCCGGTATGGCAGCCTGGCGCCGCAGGCGCCGCCGCTTGAACAGCAACTTGTGATTACTGTTCCACCTTCAACCCAATGGTCTTCACCAGCGTGGCATCGGCGGTCAACTGTTGTCTGACGAATTCCTCGAACTCTGCCTGCCCCATCGGCATCGGTTCGACGCCCATGGCCTGTAGCCGGTCGCGGATGCGCGGCTCCTGCAGCGCGCGCTGCGTATGTTCGTGCAGCTTGTCCACCACACCTCGGGGCGTTCCGGCCGGCAAGAACTGGCCGAACCAGGTCGGATAGTCGGCATCGACGATGCCAACTTCGCGCAGCGTCGGCACTTCGGGCAGCGCCGCTGAGCGCCTCGCGCTGTTCACTGCCAGGGCTTGCAACTTGCCGTCGCGGATGTGCGGGAGTGCAGCCCCCAGCGCCATGAAGAAGAAGTCGACGCGCCCAGCCATCACTTCGCTCATGGCCTCAACGCCACCCTTGAACGGGATGTGCACCGCCTGCACGCCGGTGCTCAAGCGAAAGCGCTCGGCGCTCAGGTGAGATGCAGTGCCCATGCCGGGAGAGCTGAAATTGAAGGCCCCCGGTTTGTCCTTCGCCGCAGCAATCAGCGCCTTTGCGTTGGCGTATCCCTTGCTCGGCGAAACGACCAGCACGAAAGGCGATACGCCCATCGGCGTTACTGCCACGAAATCACGTGCAGGCTGGTAGTTCAGGCTCGGGTACAGCGCAGGGGCGATTGTGTGGGCCGAGGAGGTGACGAGCACGGTGTAGCCATCGGGCGCGGCCTTGGCGACCGCAGCGGTGCCCAGCGTCATGCCGGCGCCGGGCCGGTTCTCGAACACGACGCTCTGGCCCGTCTGCTGAGCCACCTGCCCCATGACCAGGCGCGGCACCAGATCGGTCACACTGCCGGGCGCAATCGGGATGACCACGTGGACGGGCTTCGCGGGCCAGACTTGTGCGAGCACGGCCGAAGACGACCAGGCCAGCACCATCAGCGGTGCGGAAATCAATAGGCGACGTTTCATGGTAACTCCCAAGGTGGGTTAAGGAAACGGGCGTGGATCACGGGGCGATTCCCCGCACAGCCCAGGCGGTGGCGACATACGACCGCGGGCCGTCGGCATCGCCATCGAGATAGGCAGCCTGAACGGCCTCTTGAATGGCGGCCTTCTTTGCCGGCCCGAGCGTCCGGAGATAGTCGGCGTATGGGCCATCCCGGCCATCGAGGGCATTCCAATAGTCGGCGAAATCGGCGTGCTCCATGCGTATGGTCAGACTGCCCTCCTCGACGTCGAGCAGGCCAGCCTCGCGCCAGGCCCTAGCCAGGCCGCCAGGCCGGGCCATCGGGCGGCGGCACGCCTCGGCTCGTCGCAGGGCCGCTTCATCATCGAGGGCCGCAGCAGTGTCGAAGAACATGCGAAAGCTCACGTGGCCACCGCGCGCGTCCCAGGTCGT
>JANOLL010000100.1:0-2005 GCA_031419775.1 Polaromonas sp.
ACACCTTGCACAGACGCCTTACTCATGGAGGGGTTACCCGGAGTCAGGCGATGGTGCGCATGGCACACATCAATTCAGCCTCGCAGGCCACCACATCACCGACGCGGGTGACGCCCGAAAATTTGAAAATGCCCGCTTTCATCCGGTTGAGCGTCACATCCATGATCAATTGGTCGCCGGGTTCGACCGGTCGCTTGAAGCGAGCGCCGTCAATCCCGGCAAAGTAGTACACCGACTTCTCGTCATGGATGACATCGAGCGCGTCAAAGGCCAGCAGGGCTGCCGCCTGAGCCATGGCCTCGAGCATCAACACCCCGGGCATCACCGGATGATGCGGAAAATGCCCCATGAAAAAAGGCTCGTTGATCGTGATATTTTTAAGCGCCTTGATCTTCTTGCCTTTCTCGATTTCCAGCACCCGATCGACCAGCAGGATCGGGTAGCGATGTGGCAGGCGCTTGAGAATCTGGTGAATGTCCATCATGGTTTTTCTTCGAACGAATGCGAGAGGGATTTTTCGATCTGTTTGAGTCTGTCACGCAGGGAGTGGAGCTGCTTGATCGTCGCCGCATTTTTTTCCCAGGCCGCATTGTCGTCGATGGGAAACAAGCCGGTGTATTGGCCTGGCCGCAAAATGGAACGCGTGACCACCGATGCCGCTGAAATATGAACATGGTCTGCAAGGCTCAGATGTCCCAGCACCACGGCACCACCGCCAATGGTGCAGTGCGCGCCTATGTTGGCACTACCGGCCACACCCACACAGCCAGCTAGCGCAGTGTGCGAACCAATTCGCACGTTGTGGCCGATCTGGATCAGGTTATCGAGTTTGACGCCGTCTTCAATCACCGTGTCATGCAAAGCGCCGCGGTCAATGCAGGTGTTGGCACCAATCTCCACATCGTTGCCGATACGGACAGCCCCGAGCTGCTCGATTTTTTCCCACCGTCCCTGGTGCGGCGCAAAGCCAAAACCATCGGCACCGATCACAACGCCCGGGTGAACCAAGCAGCGCTCTCCGATGCTGCAGCCCTCGGCCAGCGTCACGCGGGCCGACAGTCGACTGCCGATGCCGACCGAGGCGTCGGTCCCTATGACGCAGTGCTCGCCGATGCTGGCGCCTTGGCCGACCACTGCACCTGGCCCAATACACGCAAACGCGCCAATAGAAACCTGCGGTGCTAACCGAGCAAGCGGATCGACGGATGCCGTCGGATGAATACTGGGCACCGGCGCGGGCCGGATGTGGTGCTTCCAGAGCTGGGTGATGCGGGCAAAGTAGAGGTAAGGTTCCTCCACCACAATGCAGGCACCGCGTGCAACAGCCGTCTCTTCCGCAGCCGGTCCGACCACCACGCAACCGGCCCGGGAGTCTGACAATTTCCGGATGTACTGGGGATGGCTGAGAAAGCTGAGCTCGTCGCGGGTTGCAAGATCCAGCGAGGAAAGACCATGAATCAGAAGCTCGGGATCGCCTCGTAATCGGGCGTTGAACTCACCCGCCAAAGCATCAACGATGGCAGCGAGTTTCAACGTCACGCTGCGCTGGTCCTACAACGCCCGCGCGCAAAGCGCCGACTACCTGCCGTTGGAGGCATTCAATGCCCGGAGCACCTTGTCCGTGATGTCATGCTTGGGATTGACGTAAACCGCTTCCTGCACAATCAGGTCGTACTTTTCAGTTTCTGCCAGCGTTTTCACAACCCTGTTGGCGCGCTCGATCACCTGTTGAAGCTCCTCGTTCTTGCGGGCATTAAGGTCTTCCTGAAACTCGCGCCGCTTGCGCTGAAAGTCACGGTCCTGGTCTACCAGCTGCTTCTGCCGTGTGGCACGCTGGCTCTCTGACAAGGTGGGCGCCTCCCGCTCAAATTTGTCAGACAAGGTTTTGAGCTGCGAGCCAATGTCATTGAGCTCTTTTTCACGTTTGCTGAACTCCTGCTCCAGTTTGGTCTGGGCGGCCTTGGCCGAGTTGGCTTCGCGGAAAATCCGGTCCAGATTGACGATT
>JANOLL010000101.1:0-6337 GCA_031419775.1 Polaromonas sp.
GCGGTATTGGTCAATGCTTGTCGATCTGCCCCGGAATCGACAGCGCCGGTGCCAGCACCCGTCGCCAAGCCCCTGCTTGAATCCCCCGTCATAGGCCCCATCCCGAGCACGGAAGGTTCAGCCCGAAGTTCGTCTGCAGCCACGCCAAGAGCCTACCGTGCAGACGGTGCGACCCACCTGTATGGCCTGAACAGCGAGCGGATTTACAAAGGCAAAATGCCGCCTTTGCTATACGCGATTGGCGTGTTGGATGTTCACATCGACCGCGTCGGTCGCGTCACCCGGCTGGATTGGACACGCGCCCCACGGCACGCTCCCGAAGTGATCGCCGAGATTGAACGGACCATTCGCAGTGCATCGCCGTTCCCGGCGCCTACCCGTTTGGGCCGAGTGGTGTACACCGACACCTGGCTCTGGCACAAAAGCGGGAAATTTCAGCTCGACACCCTGACCGAAGGCCAGATGTAGTTCATCAGCCTTTGTCCTACATCGGGATAGGCAAGAAGGCAGCCCTGCTACGCACTTCGGCTGTCAATTGCGGCTCAAGGATTTTTCTAGACTCATGCTAACGGTCCGTTTTGGACCAGCATTGGAGTTTGCTCATGAATGTGTCTTCCATTTTGAAGTTTGACAGCCTGACCAAAGGTGCAGCCGGACTGGTCCTGGCAGCCGCCTATGCCATCCCGGCCACAGCTCAGATCGCTTCGGGCACCACTGGCATCGACAGCACCGGAAATGCCCAAAGCGAGATGGCCGCCTGCAATACCGGCGCCACCCAGCAAAGCCGCGAGACCTGCATGACCGAAGTTAGAAATGCAAACGCCGAGAAGCGTGCGGGCAAAGTCGACAACGCTGGCGGTTCGTTTGAATCAAATGCCAGGTTGCGCTGCGATGCACTCACGGGAGAAGACAAGGTCGCCTGTGAAGTACGTGTCATGGGTTTTGGTAATCCGCAAGGCAGCGTGGCAGGCGGTGGCGTCCTCCGGGAGATCGAAACCGTGACGACCCCAGCAGATGGCTCGACTGTCCGGGTTCAGCCGCAAACCAGTTCCGACACGATTTTGGTGATCCCAGGCGTACGGCAGTAGAGCGGTCATTGCAACAGAATCTGCTTAAAACTCCGCTTTGCGGGCGTGACGAACGCCACAGATGGAGCTATGCAGAGGGGGCCGTCAAGACCATCTTGACGGCCTTTTTTATGCGTGGTTGCCCTGACGTGGCGCGACTGGAACGCTCGCCCGCTCCGTAAAAAATCAGACTTTTTGGCTTCTGGCCAGCGATTTATATGACCTTTATGCTATATAAATCATAGCTGCATAGCTGATTGAGAGTGCCATGCCTGATATGCCCTGAACGCATCAAACGGAGGGACAAGCTCGCGTCCGACAGACGTTCCGGGCGCAATCCACCTACGATCAGGGTTTGCCCTAATTCGGAGTTTGACATGCCCAAAGTACTCGGCTACGCCGCGACATCCCCCACCACGGCGCTCGCCCCCTTTTCATTTGAACGCCGCGCGGCGGGCCAGTTGGATATCGCCATCGATATTCTCCACTGTGGGGTCTGCCATTCCGACCTGCATACCGCTCGGGGCGAATGGGAAGGCACGCTGTATCCCAGCGTCCCGGGCCACGAAATAGTCGGACGCGTCACCGCTGTGGGTGATCTGGTGTCAAAGTTCAAGATCGGCGATATCGTCGGTGTCGGTTGCATGGTGGACAGCTGTCAGCACTGCGCGCCTTGCGACCGAGGGCTGGAACAGTACTGTGACAACGGTTTTACGGGCACCTACAACGGCCCCGAGCAAGGTACCGGCGCCAACACCTATGGCGGTTATTCCAGCCATATCGTGGTTCGCGAATCGTTTGTGCTGCGTATCTCGCACGATAAGAACGACCTTGCGGCTGTCGCGCCACTGCTGTGCGCGGGCATTACCACCTATTCACCGCTGCGTCAGTGGCAAATCGGCCCCGCCCACAAGGTCGGCATTGTCGGCCTGGGCGGACTCGGCCACATGGGGGTCAAGATTGCAGCGGCAATGGGCGCGCATGTGGTGTTGTTCACCACCTCGAACAACAAACGAGACGATGCCCTGCGCATGGGCGCCAAAGAAGTGGTGATCTCAAAAAACGAAACCGATATGACGGCCCATGCCGGCAGCTTCGACTTCATCTTGAATACCGTAGCGGCTCCGCACAACCTGGACGCGTTTTTGCAGCTTCTTAAGCTCGACGGCACCATGACGCTGGTCGGTGCGCCCGCTAGCCCTCATCCCTCCCCGGGCGTCTTCAATCTGATCATGAAGCGCCGGCGCCTGGCGGGCTCCCTGATTGGTGGCGTTCGGGAAACGCAAGAAATGCTGGATTTTTGCGCCCAGCACGGCATCGTTTCGGATATCGAATCGATTCGTATGGATGAGATCGAATCAGCCTACGAACGCATGCTCAAGAGCGACGTTAAATACCGCTTTGTGGTGGACATGGCGACGCTGACAGCACAAGCTTGATGCCACAAGCTAGCGCCACCCCTTGCTTAGAGTGGCCGCTGGCGATAATCTGGCCATGACCGCACCGCGTTTCGAATGACTTACCTGGTTGCCGTTCGGGCTTTGTGTGACTTCACGGCCAAGCATGGCGATCTCGACCTGCGGTTCACGCCCGCGCCTTCTGCAACGCAAGGCATGGCAGGTCATGCACTGGTGTCGTCCCGTCGCGGCGAGAACTATCAGGCGGAAGTCAGCCTGGCTGGCGACTACAAAACCCTCCGTGTACGCGGACGGGCCGATGGTTATGACCGGGCGCTCAATCAACTCGAAGAAGTCAAAACATTCAGGGGTGACCTGCATGCCATGCCAGAGAACCAGCGTGCCCTGCATTGGGCACAACTGAAAATTTATGGTTGGTTGCTGTGCCAGGAAAATGACCTGGATGAAATCAATCTGACACTGGTGTATTTCGATATCGCCAGCTTGCAAGAAACGCCGCTGACCGAGTCCTTTACAGCGGCGTCATTGAAGTCTTATTTTGAGCAGCTGTGCGAACGCTTTCTGGTGTGGGCAGAATGCGAATCGACACACCGCAGCGCGCGCGATGCTGGACTGGACGCCTTGACATTTCCCCATGCTGCATTCCGGCACGGCCAGCGCGAGTTGGCTGAGGCGATCTACAAAACCACGCTGGCCGGGAAATGTCTGCTGGCACAAGCGCCTACCGGAATTGGCAAGACTGTCGGCACCCTGTTCCCGCTGCTCAAGGCGGCACCCAAGCAGCGACTTGACAAGCTTTTCTTTCTGGCCGCGAAAACGCCAGGCCGTAGACTGGCAATGAATGCGCTGGATCTGATCACCACAAGGGTTGGGCCAGCAGGATTGCATTTTCCGTTGAGGGTGCTGGAACTGGTTGCCCGCGACAAGTCCTGCGAACACCCTGACAAAGCCTGCCACGGCGACTCGTGCCCACTGGCCAAGGACTTTTATGACCGCCTGCCGCAGGCACGCAGTGCGGCCGTCGGCGCGGCGTCAAGCGGCAGCACGCTGGACAAGGCCGCCCTGCGGCAGGTCGCACTGGCGCATCAGGTCTGCCCCTATTATTTGAGTCAGGAGCTGGCGATCTGGGCTGATGTGGTGGTCGGCGACTACAACTATTACTTCGACTCCAGCGCGCTGCTTTACAACCTGACGGTCAGTCGCCAGTGGCGTGTGGGTGTGCTGGTGGACGAAGCCCACAACATGATCGAGCGGGCGCGCAGCATGTACTCTGCCAGGCTGGACCAGTCCCAACTGCAGGCGGTCCACGCCGTTGCGCCCAAGGCGATACGCCGCGCGCTTGACCGGTTGAATCGCGCCTTTTACGAGCTACATCAGACCCAAATTGACGTCTGCCAGGTACGCGAGGAGCTACCCACGAGTTTTCTTAAGGCGCTGCAGCAGGCTATCACTGTCATCACGGACTTCATGCTCGCGAACCCGACACGGGTGGATGGTGACGTACAGGCTTTTTATTTTGAAGCCCTGAATTTTTCGCGTCTCGCCGACAGCTTCGGTCCGCACTCGTATTTTGATCTTTCCCTGAACGACGCACAACCGGCGCACAGCCTGTTGCCGGGTGCCCACGACAGCGCCACGCTCCGTATCCGCAATGTGGTGCCCGCGCCTTTTCTGACGCCGCGTATGGGTGCAGCAAACTCTGTTGTGTTGTTTTCAGCGACGCTGAATCCGCCGGATTTTTACCGCGAGATGCTGGGCTTTACGCCAGCGACCGCCTGGATTGACGTGCAGTCGCCGTTTACAAACGACCAGCTGGACGTTGTGGTGCTGAGCAATCTGTCAACCCGCTTCCAGCACCGGAACCAGTCGCTGCGCCCGATAGCCGAGCTGATCGCGAGCCAGTTCGAAAAAACACCAGGCAACTACCTGGCTTTTGTAAGCAGCTACGACTATCTGGACAAGCTCAGCCAACTGTTCAGGGCGCGCTTCCCACACATCACGGTGTGGGAGCAAAAGCGCCAAATGGACGAAGCCGGTCGCGAACAGTTCGTGGCACAGTTCACCGCCACGTCCAAGGGTGTGGGTTTTGCGGTGCTGGGTGGCGTCTTTGCCGAGGGCATCGACTTACCAGGTAAGCGCTTGATAGGGGCGTTCATCGCCACGCTGGGTTTGCCCCAGGTCAACCCTATCAACGAGGAAATCAAAAAACGAGTGGGCGCTTATTTTGAGAATGGTGAGGGCAACCTGGATTCCGACGCCCAACGCGGCTACCGCTACACCTACCTGTACCCGGGCTTGCAGAAAGTGGTGCAGGCTGCGGGACGGGTGATCCGCACCCAGGGTGATGAAGGCGTGATTTACCTGATGGACGACCGCTTTACCCAACCAGAGGTATTGCGGTGGATGCCCGGTTGGTGGAAAGTGCGACAACTCCCCACCACCAGCCTGCTGCAGTCATCAGTTACCACCAGTACTGGCGTGACGCAGCAACCCTGTCTGCTGTGATCGCCTGACCTTCAATGTCTGAGCTTGGTGATGTTGGACGAAGTGCAGTAATCAAACAACAGTTCCAGCTCGTTCGACTTGTCAAACACCGCATCGGCACCGAGCTCGGCGCACCGTCGGCGGATCTCGGTTGTGGCGTAGTTGGTTAGAACCACCAATTTTTGATGTCGCAAGCGGTTTTGACAGCCCTTGTCGACACCCAATCCGGACCCTTCTCTTAGAAACAAATCGACTATGGCAAGCTGCCATTCGCCGAGGTGATCACCGAGCCACAGGCTTGCCTCATGTTCGGTCTCTGCATAACCGATCACATGCACGGGTGCAATTTCTTCCAACGTCGAGATCAGGTTGTCGCGAATGGTGGCGCTGTCTTCAACGATATAAGTCATCAGTGACATGAAACGGCAGAGTAAAGATCTGTAGTGATGGTGAAGTCTCAAAATAACATAGCGTACCCTGCAATACGTAGCTTGAGTGCGGGCACCCCTGTAGGAGAACGGCCTGTACATAAAGAAACATCATGACCGGCCTGGCGTGAAATGGCTGGCCTGAACGCGCTAGACTTCGCGAATCCCTTAACCCATCTGGCTCAATCTATGTCCCCTCTAGTCAAACTTAGCGTTGTCGCGACCCTGATTCCAACAGCGCTGGCATGGGCCACCATCTGCCAGGCACAATCTGATCAAGCCTCTATTGCCGCCGCCAAAGAGACTGGCGCGGTGGTGACTAAATCGGGGCTGGTTTATCGCTCCTTGAAAGACGGCACCGGCCCTCAACCGGCCGCTACCGACCGGGTGAGGGTACATTACAAAGGCACCTTTCCCGATGGTCGCGAGTTCGACAGTTCCTACAAGCGCAGCGAGCCAACCGAATTTCCACTCAACCGGGTGATTCCCTGCTGGACTGAGGGCATGCAACTGATGAAGGCGGGCGGCAAGGCCAAACTGACCTGTCCGGCATCGATCGCCTATGGCGAGCGTGGTGCGGGTGGTGTCATTCCCCCCAATGCCACGCTTCAATTTGAAATTGAGCTGCTGGCCATCAACAGCCGGTAAGTCTGTGCGTTCTTGTGCGTGCTGGCCCCCAGCCTCAGTTGTCTTGACCTGCAGCCTACCAGCCGCCGCCTAACGATTGAATCAAGGTAACTGCCGTGATCTGGCGGTCAGCCGTAGCCTGCACGAGAGCACGGCGGGCGCTCAGTGCCGTCACCTGAGCCGTGATGACCTCGCTGTACCCCACTTGGCCGCCGCGGTAGCGATTGAAAACCTGCTGCTCTACCTGGTCAGCCGCGGCGGAGGCTTGCCGGCGCAAATCCTGCTGGATCCTAAGCACTCGGGTCGCAGCCAG
>JANOLL010000102.1:0-2723 GCA_031419775.1 Polaromonas sp.
GGATCTTGAGCAGTGAGATACAGCGGCCATCGGTCGCGTAGCTGTGACAGATGCCCGAGCCCTCTGTTGAGCCGATGCCTTTGCCGCCCAGGGAATGGCGTTTGGCGGTACCGCTGGACGAGCACGAGGCATCATATTTGGCCGCATCGGCCAGGATGGCGAGCTTGCGCTGGAGGGGTTCGAGGGCTGGAATAGACACTGTATTAATATACAGTGGTTTGCCTTCTCGAGCAAGTCAGCCGATAGGACTAGAAGCGAGTGTTGTCAAAGCTCGATCTCGGCCGCCAACGGTGCGTGGTCGGACAGGTGTGACCAAGGTTTGTGTGGCAGCACCACTGGTTTGTGACCAATCGCGTTGCGCACATAAATGCGGTCTAGCCGAAGCAGTGGCCGTCGCGCCGGGAAGGTTTTGGCCGGATGGCCATAGGCCTGAACAAACACCTCGTGCAAGTCAGCGCCTGTGGCCAGCTGCTCCTTGGCGCGATGCCGCCAGTCGTTGAAGTCGCCAGCAACCACCACCGGCGCCTGGGCGGGCACGTGGGCGTGGATGAGCTTGCAGAGCCGGTCCATCTGCTGGGTACGGTGTGTTTCGGTCAGGCTCAGGTGCACACAGATGGCATGCAGGTTGACGCTGCGGTTTGGCACCTGAAGCTCGCAATGCAGCAGGCCACGCTTTTCAGGACCGCTGATGGAAATGTCGTGGTTTTCAAAACGCACAATCGGAAACTTGGACAGCACCGCATTACCGTGGTCGCCGTGGGTGTAAACGGCGTTACGGCCATAGGCAAACTGCGACCAAAGGGTGTCTGCCAAAAACTCGTAATGCGGGGTTTCGGTGTAATTGTCGAAGCGGTCGGGATGTTTGGCATTGCTGCCGGTAACTTCCTGCAAAAACACGACATCAGCGCCAACCTTTCGCACCGCATCGCGCAACTCCGGCAGGATGAACTTGCGATTGAAAAAAGTAAACCCTTTGTGGATGTTGACGGTCAGCACCTTCAGGCAAAAGGTGACGGACGCGTTGGCAATAACTTCCTGGGCCTCCGCGACAGGATCGGCATCCAGGACGGGCACAACCGGCGGGGCAACCGGCTCAGAGACGGTGATGAGCGATTCGGAAGATGACATGCAAGCGAGATGAAAGCAAAAAAACAAATTGTGCTGGGACTGCCGCCTGGGCGCCTGTAGGACCGCAAGCTGCTTTCGTAGACCAATTGAAACACAGTCAGTCATTCAATGGTTTCAAGTAGCGTAGGACTCTGCAAATTGCGGCGGTAAGGTATGGGTAGAGGCCGATGTCCTACGAGCGTGAAGGAGACCCGCCGATGGGACGGCCACCGGCCGCTCCTTAAATTGAAGAAGTGGTGATCAATAAAGGTCCACGCCCTAGCGTTCCTACACCTCTGCTTTTTATTGTTTTATTAAGGAAACCCCATGAAGACATCCACTTTATCTCTGCTGATGGCCGCCCTGCTGGCAACCTCAGGCTTTGCTTTTGCGCAGCCCAACCCTGCGAAGGCCGGTACCGACGGCGGTAGCGGTCCCACTGCGGCAGAGAAAGCCGCCCCGGGAGCGATGCCTGCCACGCGTGCAGAGGTCAAGTCGGGCATCAGCGCTGAAGCCACCAAGTCTGGTACCGACGGCGGTAGCGGACCGACCACAGCTGACAAAGCCAAAGCCGCTACGGGCACCATGCCGGCCACGCGTGCAGAAGTCAAATCGGGGATCAATGTTGACGCTAACAAGTCTGGTACGGACGGCGGCTCTGGCGCCACCCCTGGCGCCGCGACGAAAGCCGGCGCCATGGCCTCGACCTCGGCCGAACGCAAGGCTAAACGGGACGAACGTAAAGCCAAGCGCAACATGAAGAAAGATGACATGACCGCTGCTGGTCAGATGAAGCCTAAGGCCCCTTAAGCAAGCAGGCCATTCATTTTTCACCCCCAAGAAAGCGCCCGCCGCAAGCCGGGCGCTTTTTCGCAGCTGCTTGCCGTAATGGCTTCCAGCGTTTATTTGGGTCGGGGCCGCTTTAAATCCCGGCCCGGCGGTTGTAGCCGGCCCGCGCGCAGCTCGGTCACGGCTTCAGCCACCGCAAGGGCCGCATTGCGTACCTCAGCTTGGACAGCCTCGTCAGCGTCCAGGGTCTCGTGGCTGGTGGCATAGGGCTCGTAATAGCCGATAAAACGGTCCAGCTTGGCGTGAGGTCCGGCATCAATGAGGCCCATCCAGTCAAGCCAGTCCGTCAGGCTTCGGCGAGCGCCTTCAATCCCCGCCACATCGCCGTGCACCACCACGCCATAGACCCGGCCGCTCAGGTGTTTGGGATAGCCCCATCCTGCCATCTCGAGCGCCTTGGCTTCTACTGACTTTTTGCCATGCGTAGAGGTCGGATCCGGATTGCCGCCATCGGCGCAGACCAGGCGGTCAACCATCAGCTTGAGCGGGCTGGGGGACTGGTACCAGTACACCGGGGTGATGATGATCACGCCATGTGCTGCCGTCCAGCGCTCGTAGATTTCCGCCATCCAGTCCCCCGTTTGCCCCACCGCATGGTTGGGGTAACAGCTGCATGGCCAGTGGCACAGAGGCATGGCAGTGGAAACGCAGCCCTTGCAAGGATAAATATTGAGCTTATAGCTCGACGTGATCAGGCTGAGGTCCAGCACATCGACTTCGATGCCGGCGTGTTCCAAAACGGTTTTGGAGGACTGCAGCAGTCGCCA
>JANOLL010000103.1:0-13674 GCA_031419775.1 Polaromonas sp.
GTCGATGATGGCGGCCATTTGCTGCATTTACAACGTCTCGATGGCGCCCCGCCCATTTCTTCGCATATTGCTCCCGCCAAGGCTAATACCGCCGCCATGGGCCGCCGGGAAAGCAAGGTTTACGAAGACGTCATCAACGGCGGCCGAACCTCTTTTCTGAGTGCGCCTTACATCCACGGCATGCTGGAAGGGGGCGTGCCGATACTGAAAGACGGCCATTGCCTCGGCGCTGTCGGGGTGAGCGGCGTAAAGTCGAATGAAGACGCGCAAATTGCCCGCGCGGGCATTGCCGCAATCGGCCTGTAGCCCTCTTGCTATAGCGATGGGTTAGGTTTTCGGTTCGGTGATGAAGCCGATTTTGCGTAGCCCCGCCTGTTGTGCCGCCGCCATGGCCTGCGCAACCCGTTCGTAGCGCACCGCCTTGTCACCTCGAATATGCAGTTCGGGCTGTGGGTTTTGCGATGCGGCGGTTTTGAGCCTGGTGGGTAGCTCCTGATCAGCTACCAGGGTATCGTTTAAAAAATACTGCCCCTGCGCGTCCACACTGAGTCGAATGGTTTCGGGTTTGATGATTTGCGCTTCGTTGGTGGCGCGTGGCAAATCAATGTTGACCGAGTGCTTCATTACCGGCACGGTGATGATGAAGATGATCAACAGCACCAACATGATGTCGACCATGGGTGTCATATTGATTTCGTTCATCACGTCATCGGTATCGTCTTGTGTTCCAAAAGCCATGGGAACTCCGTGTGGGTCGTGTGGTCGGTCGGGTAGTTTTCAGTTAGACCACTTTGGGTGAGGCACTGGCGCCCAAGCGCGCACCGGTCACAAAGTAGGCATGCATGTCGTGTGCAAACCGGTTGACTTTCTGCATCACGCCTTTATTGCCGCGAACCAAGGCGTTGTACCCCAGCACCGCCGGGATTGCCACCGCCAGGCCCAGCGCGGTCATGATGAGCGACTCGCCAATCGGGCCGGCCACCTTGTCAATAGTCGCTTGCCCTGCGGCGCCGATCGACAGCAGAGCATGGTAGATCCCCCAGACCGTGCCGAACAGTCCTACAAAAGGCGCAGTGGAGCCGACCGATGCCAGGATGGCCAGACCGGATTGAAGTTTGCCGCTGAATTCGTCCAGGGTGTTTCGCAATGTGCGGGTCACCCAGTCGCTCATGTCCAGGGTGTTGTGCAGCTGCGCCTGGGTGCCCTGATGGTGCAGGGTGGCCTCACGTCCGTCGAGAGCCAGCTGCCGAAAAGGGTTGGTCGGGTCATCGCCGAGGCGGGACAGGCCGACTTCAAAAGTCTCGCTGAACCAGAAAGCCTCTGCGCTTTTGGCGATTCGCTTGTACTGGATAAGGTCGAGCGACTTGATGATGATGACCATCCATGACGCAAGCGACATCACCAGCAGCAGCAGCGCAACCGATTTGGTGACGACGTCGCCTTGGGCCCAGACATTGGCAAGGCCGAATTGGGAATTCATGAATCAATACTCCAGGCTGCAAAGACCCATTCTGGGTGTACAAAATTATTCCAGGACCCAGTTAATCGGGACGTTGAACCACATGGCTTCAGGTACACCTCCGCGTTTTCCGGGTACGTATCGCCAGCGCATCACGGTCGCCAAAGCGGCCTGGTCCAGCCGTTCAAAGCCACTGGATCGGGCTATTTCAGCGCGTTGCGGTAGGCCGTCCGCACCAATCAACACCCGGATAGTGGATCGGCCCTGCTCGTTGAGTCGGCGGCTGATAGGCGGGTAGGGCGGCGGCTGGTTTTGCAGGTAATCGGCGTTGCTGGAGGGCATTTGAACCACAGATGACAGCGCTGGCGCGGTGGCAACCAGTCCAGTTCCCACCGCCTCGATGGGGGCCGCCGCCTGCTGGGGCGCGACCACGCCAGGAGGTGCAGTCGGAGAGGGCGTCGGATCGGTAATTGCCAAAGGCTGTGGTGCGGGTGCCGGTGCTGAAGGTGCTTTGGCGAGCGCCTTGACCGGCGCTTGTGCGGGCTTGGGCGCGGGGCTGACTGGCTCAATTCTGGGAGGGGTCGGTGCCACGGGCGGCTCAATCATCTGCGCCAGAATTTCAACAGGCACCACGATTTCCGCAATACGCATCAACAGGCCACTTTGCAGCGCCCAGATGACGCCAATATGCAGTAGCACCACGGAGAGGGCGATAACCGCATTCCGGCTCAATGGCGACTTGAGCGCAGCCTGGCCTGGGTCGGCGGATCTGCCCGGTGGGGTGAGCCCGGTGGTTTGCGGAAGCGAAGTAGCGAACATGAAGCAATTTTAGGACTTCAGATTGCTTAGAGTCCTGAGTAGCCCGCAAACCAGCCATCCCGCTGGTGACGGTTGCCAGGCGACAGCACGGCCTGGCCATTGCGCAGAGTCCCGAGTTCATCGGGCCATGCCGGTACAACGAAACGGTACAACGAAAGAAATCGCCCCAGTCCTACTCGGCCGAAGTGACTACAAAGGGGACTGACGGCGATTCCGGTGGGCTTTTAGCTCTAAAAGTCTATTTGCGCGATCGAGGCGCCCACGCCGTCTTTGGCGGTTGTGGCGTTGGCATCCATGTTGTCGCGCCGTGGCACGTCAAAGTTGGTGACGTATGCACGCTTACCTGAAAACACAAGTGCTGAAGGGAATTCCAGTGGCCCCTTACTGCCGTTTTTGGCAATCGTCTTCACAACGCCTGCAGGCGATACCGAAACAATCGCGTTCAGTTCATTGGCCGCTACCCACAGGTCGCCGTTGCTATGAAATGCCATGTCATCCGCGCCTTCAAGCATGAAACTCTGCGCAAGCAGGGCGGGTTTGCCACCTTTGCCATCAGCGCCGATGACAACTTTCCACACAGCGCCACGTGATGTGTCGGCCACGTGCAACACGCCCGCGGTGTCAAACTTCAAACCATTGGCCACGATGGCTTGCTGCGTTTTGCCATCGGGCAGGGTACGCACGTTTTTGACGATTTGTGCAGTTGCTTGAGCCGCGCCGCCGTTCGGGCCAACGCTGTAAACGATGCCGCTAGGGCCGCCAGAAATATACAGGGTACCGCGGTTGTCAAAAGCTATGCCGAAGGCACCCGGTGCACCGGTTGCAAAGGTTTGGGCTACGCCGGGCTTGGCCGCGTTCAGGTCCGCTGCCTTGATTCGCACCACCTCGCTGAAAGGGCCAACGGCGAGATACAAATCGCCTTTGGCATCAAATGCGATGCCGCCCGGTGAGGGATCCACTTTTTTGCCGTCAACCATACGTGATTCGATTTTGCCTACGACCACAGGTTTGGGTGACCTGGGATCAACGCGCAAGACGTTTCCAGTCACACGGTCTGATGTGTACAAAATGCCTTCGCGGTCAGCAGTGATGTTTTCAACGATCACAGTGCGGTCCACGCTTGCCGGATCCAGATCGACCAGTATGGATACCGTGGGGCTACTTATTTGTGTTCCGGCACATCCACCCAGGGTCAAAGCAGCAGCAAGGGCTAACAGGCTTGTTGATAAAAGTCTCATGGTTTTCTTTCTTGAAATAAAAAATTCGGCAAACACGCGAGGATACTAAAAAATGAGTTAGCCGGCGTCACAGGCTGGCTAATTCATACCCAACCAGCCACAGATTTCCGCCTCAACGCTCCATCCACGAGCTTAGGTCGCCAGTGCAATCACCATAGCCGCTTCATCTAGTACGGCATTCACCCGCGCTTTTGCCTTTAAACCGCTGCTTGGCGGCGCAAAACCTACCAGTTGTAAGCCTGAATCAAGCAGCAAAGACACTTCATCGCCCGCTGAGCCGCGGCTGACACGTACCGCCTCGCCGGGCAAATATTGCATGCTGCTTTGGGGTAAATCTGCCCGAAGTGCGCTAACTTGTACCGCTGTTGCCTTGCACAGTGCCAGCACATTCTGGTTTTTTTTCAAACCCAACAGCTCCGCGCTGGCTTTGGTGATGCGGGAAACCAGCACAGTCTCAACTGACGCGCCTGACAGCTTGAGTCTGATGCGCACCATCTGCCCCTGGACCTCCAGCTTATCGACGCGGCATGGCAACACATTACGCATGCTGGTGCGAACCCCCATGCTGGACAACGTGGGCAGCGCACGGCTAAGCGAGCCGTGGCTGGCAGTGAACGACGCAAATACCTGATCGCGCGTTCTGCTTAAGGCGTCCGCGATGGAAAGCAATTTTTGTCCAGCCACGGTAAGGCTGGCGCCGCCGCCGCCAGACCCGCCGACAGCCCGTTCGACCAATTCGACGCCCGCCAGGTTGGTTAAGGTGTCGATGGCTTGCCACGCGGCCTTGTAGCTGACCCTGGCCTCTCGCGCGGCCTGCGAAATGGAACCAAGTTGGCCCACCAGGCGAAGAATTTCGATTCTCTTATCAGCGGAATCATGGCCGAGGGCGCGCGCCAGTGACTGCTTTGATGGTTGATTTTTTGTCATGGAGTCATAGCGGAACAGGCCCCTTTAGCGCTATTCTAAAATAGAATAGCGTTTGAGCCCTGATTTACACCCCACGACGCCAGATGAACCAAGACGTGTTGAAACTTCTGCCCGCGCTTTTTACTGTGTTGTCTGCCGCATCGGTGCTGGCCGCTGAGGTACAGGTGGCGGTCGCAGCCAATTTCATCGGTCCCATGAAGCAAATTGCGCTGACGTTCGAAAAAAAAACAGGGCACAAGACGCAGTTGATCTCTGGGGCGACAGGCAAGTTTTATGCACAGATCACCCAAGGCGCGCCTTTTGAGGTGTTTCTGTCAGCTGATGATGAAACGCCGCGGGCGCTTGAAACCGCCGGCTTGGCCGTGCCGGGCACCCGCTTTACTTACGCCACTGGAAAGTTGGTGCTTTGGTCTGCACAAGCGGGCCTGGTGGACGCGCAAGGCGAGGTGCTAAAAAAAGGCGGGTTCGGCAAGCTGGCCATAGCAGCGCCCAAGGTCGCACCGTATGGCGCGGCTGCCATCGAAACCATCACCAAGCTGGGCCTCATCACAAGCCTGACACCAAAACTGGTGACCGGAGAAACCATCGGCCAGACCTTTAGTTTTGTCTCTACCGGCAATGCCGAGCTGGGCTTTGTGGCCTTGTCGCAGGTCTATGAAGACGGCAAGCTTAAATCAGGCTCGGCCTGGATTGTCCCGGACAAGCTGCACAGCCCGATTTTGCAGGACGCCGTATTGCTCACCAAGGGCAAGGACAACCCAGCCGCCCTAGCGCTGTTGGCATTCTTGAAATCAGACAAGGCCAGGGCGGTTATCCGCTCTTTCGGCTACCAGCCCTGAGTGGCCTTTGCCATGCTCAGCGATGCCGATCTACAGGCTATTGTGCTGACCTTAAAGTTGGCGAGTACCACCACGCTGATATTGCTGCTGGTATGCACGCCCCTTGCCTGGTGGCTGGCTCGCACACGGTCACGCTGGAAGGGCCCTATTGACGCCCTGATCGGTCTTCCGCTGATCTTGCCGCCAGTGGTGCTGGGGTTCTATCTGCTGGTGTTGATGGGACCTCAGGGGCTCGTCGGGAGATCGATGCAATGGCTGGGCTGGGATGCCCTGCCGTTTACTTTTTCTGGCCTCGTCGTGGGCTCGGTGTTTTATTCACTGCCGTTTGTAGTCAGGCCGATAGAAGGTGCGTTCGAAGCAATGGGCGATCGACCATTGGAGGTGGCGGCTAGCTTGCGGGCATCACCGATCGATACGTTTTTCAGCGTCGTCTTGCCCCAGGCCCGACCCGCTTACCTCACGGCAGCGGTCATGGGTTTTGCCCACACCGTGGGTGAATTTGGCATTGTGCTGATGCTGGGCGGCAGTATTCCCGGCAAGACACGCGTGGCGTCTGTACAGATTTACGACCATGTTGAAGCGCTTGAATACACGCAGGCGCACTGGCTGGCTGGTGGGTTGCTGCTGTTTTCCTTCTTGACCTTGCTGGCGCTGTACACCCTTCAGCCGACAGGCAGGCGGCGCCGCGGGCAGAGCTAATGATCGGCATCACAGCCGTGTTCCGGCAGGCATACAGCGATTTTTCCCTGGATGTGTCGCTGGATTTGCCCGGACGCGGCGTGACGGCATTTTTCGGTGTGTCGGGATCGGGCAAGACCACCTTGCTGCGCTGCATTGCCGGACTTGAGCGCGCCCACAGCGGTCGCTTGGTGGTCAATGGTGAGACCTGGCAGGACGATGCTTCCGGTATCTTCATGGCGGTGCACCGACGGCCGCTCGGCCTGGTCTTTCAAGAAGCCAGCCTGTTTGCGCACCTGGACGTGCGGCGTAACCTGGACTATGGCCGTAGCCGCGTTCCCGCGTCTGAGCGACGCGTTTCGCTGGAACAGGCAGTCGAATTGCTGGGCATTGCGCCGCTGATGCATCGGCAACCCGCAACGCTGTCCGGCGGCGAGCGGCAGCGCGTGGCGATTGCGCGGGCGCTGGCCACCAGCCCACGCCTGCTGCTGATGGACGAGCCGCTGGCTTCACTGGACCTGCAGCGCAAGGCCGATGTGCTGCCCTACCTGGAAAAACTGCAGGCCGAACTGGATATCCCCATTCTCTACGTCAGCCACGCGCCGGACGAAGTCGCCCGACTGGCTGACCATCTGGTGTCACTGGAAGCTGGACGGGTTCTGGCCGCTGGAGCGACCGCATCGCTGTTGACCCGTATGGACTTGCCATTGGCCCATGGTGATTCCGCAGCTGCCATCATTGATGCCAGCGTGACCGGCGTGGAGCCGCTGTACCACTTGTGCCATGCCGATTTTGCGGGAGGGCGCATCAGTTTGCTGAGTCCTCCTTTAAGCATCGGTCAGCGCGTGCGGGTGCGGGTGCAGGCCAGAGACGTCAGCCTGACGCTACGCCGGCAGGAAGGCAGCAGCGTTTTGAACACCTTTGCTGCGACGGTGACCAGCTTGTTCAATGACAGTCCTGGGCAGGTAATGGTCGGGTTAGATGCCAACGGAAGTGCATTGCTTGCACGCATCACCCGCAGGTCCGCCGACGCAATGGGTTTGCAGGTAGGCATGCCCGTTTATGCACAGGTCAAAGGGGTAGCTCTATTACGTTAACCCGATGGCCGTTGTGCAGCAGCTTTTGAGCATCTATTTCCTGCCTAGCCCTATCAAAATGGACATTATTTGCTATGTAAATAATAGCAAACGGGAATCAGTAAACAAGACGCTCCGGCCGGATTTCCTGCAGGATGGTGGTGGCGATTTCTTCGATCGACTTGGTGGTGGTGGACAGCCAGCGAATGCCTTCCCGCCGCATCATCGCCTCGGCCTCATGAATCTCGTGACGGCAATTGTCCAGGCTGGCATAGGTTGAGTTGGGACGGCGCTCATTGCGGATCTGGGCGAGGCGCTCTGCCGAAATTGTCAGTCCAAAGATCTTTTTGCGGTGTGGCACCAGTGCTGGTGGTAGCTGGCGGCGATCGAAATCTTCCGGAATCAGCGGGTAGTTGGACGCTTTCAGGCCATGCTGCATGGCCAGATACAGCGATGTCGGCGTCTTGCCACTGCGACTCACGCCGACCAGAATCACATCCGAACCCGCGAGGTCACGGTTGCTTTGTCCGTCGTCGTGCGCCAGCGAAAAATTGATGGCTTCGATGCGGTCGTCATATTCTTTGCTTTTCGACGCATCCGAGAATCGCCCGACCCTGTGGTTGGACTTCAGGCCCAGCTCACTTTCCAAGGGCGCGACAAACATGCCAAACATATCGAGCAGCATGCCGTTGCAATGTGCTTTGATCACCGCCAGGATCTCCATGTTGACCAGGGTGGTGAACACAATCGGTCGCTTGCCTTCAGTCTCGCCGGTTTGGTTGATCTGCCGGACAACTTGATGGGCCTTGTCCACGCTGTCTATAAAGGGCAACCGGACATGACGCGGAGACATCTCGAACTGCGCAAGAATCGCGTTGCCGAAGGTCTCTGCGGTGATCCCGGTACCGTCAGAAATGAAAAATACGGTGCGGTTTGGCATGTTGGATGACGCAGGTTGGTTGTTCGCAATGACAAGCTGGACCCTTAACCACTTGTGGCGGGGCTCTACAATCGGGGCAATTATCCCCAATCACTCCCGCCCGTCCGATCGACCGCCAGTCCATGCCGCGCTCCCGCCTGTCAAACGTCAAAAGGTACCCAGGCCGCCAGCTGCCGATGACCGCGCTCGCCACGAGCTCACCCGTTTTTAAACCTCCCGGAGTATTTTCATGTCCAACCTTTTTGAGGCCACTGCCTTAGTCGTACCGTTTGAAAATTTAAGGATGACCGACGTCGAAGCGGTGGGCGGCAAGAACGCCAGCCTCGGCGAAATGATCTCGCAATTGCCAACGGGACCCGACGGGGTAAGGGTTCCCACCGGCTTTGCAACGACCGCGCATGCCTTTCGGGCCTTCCTGGCGCACGACGGGCTGGACAACAAGATCAACGCGCTGCTGGATGCACTCGATAACGACGACGTCCGAGCATTGGCCGAAGCTGGCGCGAAAATTCGCGCTCTGGTTGAAGCTCAACCTTTTCCGTCTGGCTTTGAAAAAGCAGTGCGTGATAGTTTTGCTGCCTTGTCCGCTGGTAACCCGCAAGCCAGTTTTGCCGTTCGGTCGTCCGCGACGGCTGAGGACTTGCCCGACGCGTCTTTTGCCGGCCAGCAGGAAACGTTTTTGAATGTCGTGGGCATTGAAGACGTACTGCACAAAATGAAAGAGGTGTTCGCCTCGCTTTACAACGACCGCGCGATCAGCTATCGGGTGCACCAGGGTTTCGCCCATGCCGACGTGGCGCTGTCGGCTGGGGTGCAGCGCATGGTGCGCAGCGACAAAGGCGCAGCCGGTGTGATGTTCACCATTGACACCGAAAGTGGCTTCGAAGATGTCGTGTTCATCACGTCCAGCTACGGCCTGGGTGAAACCGTGGTGCAGGGCGCGGTCAATCCCGACGAGTTTTACGTGCACAAGCCTATGCTGCGAGCCGGCAAGCGAGCGGTGATCCGTCGCAACCTCGGCTCGAAGCTGCTTCAAATGGAATTCACCACGGCGGATGAGAAAAAGGCCAGCGGCAAGCTTGTCAAAACGACCGATGTACCGGCCGAGTTGCGAAACCGTTACTCCCTCACCGACGACGATGTCGAGCAGCTGGCCCGTTATGCGCTGATCATCGAAAAACATTACGCTCGCGCGATGGATATCGAGTGGGGTAAAGATGGCACCGATGGCCAGATCTACATTTTGCAAGCCCGGCCTGAAACCGTAAAAAGCCAAGCCAAGGGCAAGGCCGAGCAGCGCTACAAATTAAAGGCCAACCAGTCCAAGGCCACCGTTCTCGCCGAGGGCCGTGCGATTGGTCAAAAAATTGGAACGGGCCCGGTGCGCATCGTCCACGACATCAAGGACATGGACCAGGTGCAGCCGGGCGATGTGCTGGTTACGGACATGACCGATCCGAATTGGGAACCAGTCATGAAGCGCGCCAGCGCCATCGTGACCAACCGAGGTGGTCGTACCTGTCATGCCGCCATCATTGCGCGTGAACTGGGCATTCCTGCAGTGGTGGGTTGTGGTGACGCCACCAGTCTGCTCAAGGACGGCATGCTGGTGACGGTGAGCTGTGCAGAGGGCGATACCGGCAGCATTTATGACGGTTTGCTGGAAACCGAGGTGACCGAGGTGCAGCGCGGCGAGATGCCGCCTATCGACATCAAGATCACGATGAACGTGGGCAACCCGCAACTGGCATTTGACTTTTGTCAAATCCCCAATCATGGCGTGGGCTTGGCCAGGCTGGAGTTCGTCATCAATAACAACATTGGTGTGCACCCCAAGGCCATTCTGGACTACCCGAACGTGGATCCCGACCTGAAAAAAGCGGTTGAAAGTGTGGCCCGTGGTCATGCTTCCCCCCGCGCTTTTTACGTCGACAAGGTTACCGAAGGGATTGCCACTATTGGGGCTGCCTTCTGGCCAAAGCCGGTGATTGTTCGTCTTTCAGACTTCAAATCGAACGAGTACCGCAAATTGATTGGCGGTTCCCGCTATGAGCCAGAAGAAGAAAACCCGATGCTGGGATTCCGCGGCGCGGCGCGCTACCTCAGCGCTGACTTTGCCGAGGCGTTTGCCATGGAATGTGAAGCGCTCAAGCGGGTGCGCAACGATATGGGCCTGACCAATGTAGAAGTCATGGTGCCCTTTGTCCGTACGCTTGGACAGGCCGCCGCGGTGACCGATTTGATGACGCAGCATGGCCTCAAGCGAGGAGAACACGGATTGCGGGTTGTCATGATGTGTGAAATTCCAAGCAATGCGGTACTCGCCGATCAGTTTTTGGAGTACTTCGACGGCTTCTCCATCGGCTCCAACGATCTGACCCAGCTGACGCTTGGTCTGGACCGCGACTCGGGCCTGGAAATCTTGGCCAAGGATTTCGACGAGCGCGACCCGGCAGTCAAGGCTCTGCTCAGCATGGCCATATCAGCCTGTAGGCGACAAGGAAAATATGTGGGCATTTGCGGTCAGGGGCCCAGCGATCACCCCGACTTTGCACTGTGGCTCAAGGAGCAGGGCATTGGTTCAATTTCGCTGAATCCCGATACCGTGATTGACGCTTGGAAACGACTGGCGAACTAGACTGGTCGGGCTTCGGGCTATAATACTTGGTTAGCCTTGCTGCACCCTCCACGACGCTGGGGCAGCTTTTATCAACCACAAGGAGTCTTATGCGTCATTACGAGATCGTCTTGCTGATCCATCCGGATCAAAGCGAGCAAGTCCCAGCCATGCTGGAGCGTTACAAGGGCATGATCACCGCTGGCGGTGGCACCGTGCACCGCGTTGAAGATTGGGGCCGCCGTCAACTGGTTTACCTGATTCAAAAACTGGCCAAAGCCCACTATCTGTGCATCAACATCGAGGCCAGCCAGGCTGTGATGGAAGAAATTGAGCATGCGTTCAAGTTCAATGATGCTGTTCTGCGTCACCTGACAGTCGTCAAGAAAAAGGCCGAAACCGGCCCATCCTTGATGATGCGCAATGTCGAGCGCGAAGAAGCGCGCAAGACCCAACAAGCTGAATACGCAGGCAACTAATCCATCATTGAACTCGGTCAGGCTGACCGCGCGTATCGCCGAGGTAAGTCCTCTTCGCTACACGCCCGCCGCAATTCCTGCTCTCAACCTGGTACTCGAGCACGAGTCCGAAGTTGAAGAAGGCGGCGCAAGAAGGCAGGTCAAGCTGACAGTGAGGGCGGTTGTATTCGGTGTGCTGGCTGAGACCTTAGCCAAAGTCGAATTAGGCAACGCCCAACTGTTCACCGGTTTTTTGATCAACGCACGTACCAGTAAAAGTCTTGTTTTCCATATTCAGGCCATAAACCCAATTTAAGGAGTCCATCATGCCCGGACCAAAACGTTTCAATAAAGACAAGCGCCCCAAGCGCAACACCCAATCCCTGCTGTTCAAGCGCAAGCGCTTTTGCCGCTTTACTGCTGCTGGCGTCGAAGAAATCGACTACAAAGATATCGACACGCTGCGCGACTTCGTCTCTGAAAACGGAAAGATCATTCCGGCACGCCTGACCGGCACCCGCGCGATTTTCCAGCGTCAGATCAACACCGCCGTCAAGCGCGCTCGCTTCCTCGCGATGCTGCCTTACAGCGACCAGCACCGTAGCCTGTAAGGAGCGCGACCATGCAAATCATTTTGTTAGACAAAGTCGTTAACCTCGGCAGCCTCGGAGAAGTTGTCAAAGTTAAAGATGGCTACGCGCGCAACTTCCTGATCCCTTCAGGACGTGCACGCCGCGCCACGGCTGCCAACAAGGCAGAGTTCGAAGCCAAGCGCGTTGAACTCGAAAAAGCTGCCGCTGCCAAGCTCGCCGAATCGCAAGCCTACGGCGAGAAATTGAGCGGTACCACTGTCAAGCTGACCCAAAAAGCGGGTGTCGATGGGCGCCTTTTTGGTTCCGTCACCAATCATGACATTGCGCAAGAGTTGAGCAAGCAAGGTTTTCCGGTTGCGAAGTCACAGATTCGCTTGCCGGTTGGCCCGCTGAAAACCACTGGCGACCATGCTGTCAGCGTTGCACTGCACACCGATGTGCTGGTTGACATCACTGTCACCGTCTACGGCGAAACTGCATAGGTTTTTACCAACGTCAAAAAAGCCGCTCACTGAGCGGCTTTTTTATTTGCCAGACGAAGGGATGAGTTGTACACATGGACTCGCTCGATTTAAGCTCCATTTCCCCTGCTTATTCACAGCTTTGTGCACACGGTTTACTGCCTAGTGGCCGTACCATTAGTTCCCACCCAGGAAACCCATGTCCGCAGTACTTTCTACCCTTGAAGATTCCCGCCAGCCGGGCTACAGTCCCGATCGCCAAATAGCCCAACTGCGTATTCCGCCCCATTCCATTGAAGGCGAGTCCAGCGTTTTGGGCGGGCTCTTGCTCGACAACGGCGCCTGGGATCGAGTGGGCGACTTGCTCACCGATCAGGATTTTTACCGCGCTGAACACAGACTGATTTACGCCGCTGTGGGCGCGTTGATTAACGCGACCAAACCTGCTGACGTCATCACGGTGTACGAGCACTTGCAAAACAAAGGTAAGGCGGACGAAGTCGGGGGACTCAGCTATTTGAATTCCCTCGCGCAGTTCGTGCCCAGCGCCGCCAATATCCGGCGTTATGCGGAAATCGTGCGAGAGCGCTCCATCCTGCGCAAGCTGGTCGCAGCCAGTGACGAGATTGCTACCAACGCCTTCAACCCGCAGGGCAAAGCGGTGGCCATGATTCTCGATGAAGCCGAGCAAAAAATATTCAATATCGGCGAGCAGGGCTCCCGCATGAAGCAGGGCTTTCAGAGTATGGACACGCTGGTTGTCAGCCTGCTCGACCGCGTGACTGAGATGGCCGAAAACCCCAATGAGGTCACGGGCGTACCCAGCGGCTTTCACGACCTGGACCGCATGACGTCCGGTTTTCAGGCGGGAGACTTGGTGATTCTGGCGGCCAGACCGTCCATGGGAAAAACCGCACTAGCCATCAACATCGCCGAGCATGTTGCCCTTAATGAAGGCCTGCCGGTTGCTGTTTTTTCGATGGAGATGGGCGCATCGCAGTTGGCCGTGCGTATCGTGGGCTCAATTGGGCAGATTGATCAGAGTCATCTGCGCACTGGCGCGTTGACCGACGAAGAGTGGCCTCGGCTGACGGAAGCGATTGAAAAGCTCCGCAATATCTCGCTGCACATCGACGAAAGCCCGGGGCTCACTGTCAGTGAATTGCGCGCCAACGCTCGGCGCCTGGCCCGCCAATGCGGCAAGCTGGGTTTGATTGTGGTCGATTATCTGCAGTTGATGAGCGTCTCCAGCAGCATGAGCGAAGAGAATCGTGCCACAGCCGTGGGAGAGATCTCGCGTGGCTTAAAGATGCTGGCCAAAGAGCTGCAGTGCCCGGTGATTGCCTTGTCTCAGCTGAGCCGCGGCGTCGAGTCGCGTACCGATAAACGCCCCATGATGAGCGACCTGCGCGAGTCCGGCGCAATTGAGCAGGATGCCGACATCATTATGTTCATTTACCGCGATGAGTACTACACCAAGGAGGCCTGCAAGGAGCCTGGGGTGGCCGAAGTGATTATCAGCAAGCAGCGCAATGGCCCGACGGGAACGGTCAAATTGGCATTCATCAG
>JANOLL010000104.1:0-2436 GCA_031419775.1 Polaromonas sp.
CAAGGCTTCACCTGAATAGAAGGACGACTCATCACTGGCCAAAAACACCACGGTAGGTGCAATTTCTTCGGCTGAGGCCAAGCGCCCCATGGGTTGGCGGTCGATGAAGTTTTTGCGCGCTGCTACGGGGTCTTCAAACGCGTTGATGCGGTCGCCCAGCGAGGGCGTGTCCACCGTGCCGGGGCACAGGCAGTTGCAGCGGATGTTTTGTTTGACGTAGTCAATCGCCACGCTCTTGGTCAGGCCAATCACTGCCGCTTTGGAAGCGCCATAGATAAAGCGGTTTGGCAGCCCGCGCACACTCACGATGCTGGCCATGTTGATGATGGAGCCGCCGCCGTTTTGCAGCATCACAGGCAAAGCGGCCTGAATCGCCCAAAATTGCGAGCGTACGTTCAAATCGAAAGCGAAATCCCAGTCTTTGTCCTGCGCGGCTTCAATGCTGCCGTGGTGCACAAAACCCGCACAATTGAACAGCACATTCAGTTTTGGCAATGATGCCACCACGCGCTGGATCGCAGCTTTGTCCATGACATCCAACACCTGCGTGGTGATGCCGGGAATGCCTTTGAGCGATTCCAACAATGCGGGGTTCACATCGGTCGCGCAAACTTGTGCGCCGGCTTGCGCCATGGCAATGGCGCTGGCGCGGCCAATGCCTTGTCCTGCAGCGGTAACCAAGGCGGTTTTGTTGGCCAATCTCAAATTGGCGCTCAAATTGGGGCTGCTCATACGGTTCTCCAGTAAAAGAATTTACACCGATTCTAAAGCAAATTGGTCTGACCACTCGGCCAATTCGCGTAAAATCTGCACATGCCCCTGATCGCCGTCGAACCGCAACGCCTGTACCGCCAAATTGCCGAGCAATTGCGCGCGGGCATGCTGTCGGGCGAATTTGCCGTCGGCAGCCGACTGCCGGCAGAGCGTGATTTGTCCAAGCAGCTCAGCGTCAGCCGCTCGTCGGTGCGCGAAGCTTTGATCGCTTTGGAGGTGGAAGGCTGGGTCGAGGTGCGCACGGGCTCAGGCATCTATGTGCTGGATAGAAGCAATATCAATGCTATTAATAAAATAGCTTCTCAGTCAATAAATACGTCAGCTGGTGGCGCAAATAAGGCCATAAATGAGGGTGAAAATACACTTTTTCAAGAAAATAAGGCCGAGTGGGGCCCGCTGGAGCTGATCCGCGCCCGCCGCGTGGTGGAGGGCGAAACAGCCGCCATCGCCGCCCTGCAGGCCAAACGCAAAGACATAGACGCCATGGGCAAAGCCCTGCGCATGATGCAAACCGAGGCCGCCGACGGCGTGCTGCCGCTGGACGGCGACCGTGCTTTTCACACCGCCATCGTGCAAGCCAGCGGCAACGAGGTGCTGATCGACACCGTGCAAAGCTTCTGGGATTCCCGCCGGGGCCCGATTTTTGAACGCCTGGTCGGCTATTTTGAAACCCTGCAGTCCTGGCAGGCGGCGATTGCCGAGCACAGCGCCATTCTGGAAGCCATCCAAGCCCACGACGCGGCCGCCGCCCGTACAGCGATGCATGCCCACATGGACAAATCACACGCCCGCTTCAGCGCCAGTTGGCGAAAGGCGAAAGTTTTACCTTAAACAAGACCCCACACATTCAGAGTAAACCACCATGAACAACTATATCCGCCTCCATGCCGCAGACGACGTCCTCATCGCCCGCGCCCAGCTGCTCAGCGGGGCCACGATCGAGGGCATCGCCGTCAAAGGGCTGATCCCACCGGGTCACAAAATCGCCACCCACGCCATCGCCACAGGTGAACCGGTGCGCCGCTATAACCAGATCATCGGTTTTGCCAGCAAACCCATCGCCGCGGGTGAGCACGTGCACACCCACAACCTCGACATGGGGGCCAACAAGGGTGATTTCGTGCGCGATTACGCCTTTGGTGCCGATGTCAAACCGGAGCCAGCCAAGCGGGAAGCCAGCTTCATGGGCATCAAACGCCCCGATGGCCGGGTCGCGACACGCAACTACATCGGCGTGCTGACCAGTGTGAATTGCTCCGCCACCGCGGCTCGGGCGATTTCGGACCACTTTTCACGCCGCACCAATCCGTCTGCCCTGGCGGCTTTCCCCCATGTCGATGGCGTGGTCGCGCTGACGCACGGCACCGGCTGCGGCATGGACGGAGAGGGGCTGGGCATGCAGATTTTGCAGCGCACCCTGACCGGCTACGCCACCCACGTCAACTTCTGGGGTGCGCTGGTGGTGGGGCTGGGCTGTGAGGGGAATCAGATCAAAGCCTGGCTGGGCAGTGGCAACTTGCTAGAGGGCGACAACCTGAAGGTCTTCAACATCCAGGATACAGGAGGAACAGCGAAGACGGTTGCCAAAGGCATTGAACTCATCAACGCCATGCTGCCCCGCGCCAACGCGGTGAAACGTGAGCCGTGCAGTGCCGCGCACAT
>JANOLL010000105.1:0-1936 GCA_031419775.1 Polaromonas sp.
TAAAAAGCAGGAAAACCACTTTCTTCCGCCTGAATAATTCGCAGCTGCCTGCCTTGAAAAACCAGCCGCCCACCGTCGCTTTTGCAGAGCGGGCAAGTCGTCATGGACATGCCGGCCCAACTCAGACCAGCACCCGCTCGATGCCGCCGTGGTTGGCTGCTTCCACGTAGCTGGGCAGCCAGTCACGGCCCAGAATCTGATTGGCCATTTCAACCACGATGTAGTCTGCCTCCAGCAGGCCGTTTTTCATGTCGTCGCCATAGCGCGACAATCCCTGCAGGCAACTCGGGCAGCTGGTCAGAATCTTGACGTTGTCTTTCTCGCCCAAAGCACCGCTGGCACGCAATTGGGCTTCACCCTTGATCAGTTCTTCTTCCTTGCGAAAGCGGACCTGGGTAGCAATATCGGGTCGGGTCACGCCCAGCGTGCCAGATTCGCCGCAGCAACGCTCATTTTTAATCACGTTGTCACCCAGCAGCGCCTTGACCGTCTTCAGTGGCTCCTGCAACTTCATCGGGCTATGGCACGGGTCGTGGTACAGGTAGCCTTGCCCCGGTGCATCGGTGCGCAGCGTGATGCCTTTTTCAAGCAGGTATTCGTGGATGTCGATGATGCGGCAGCCCGGAAAAATCTTGTCAAATTCGTAGCCCTGCAACTGGTCATAGCAGGTACCGCAGCTCACCACCACCGTCTTGATGTCGAGGTAGTTCAGCGTGTTGGCCACGCGGTGAAACAGCACGCGGTTGTCCGTGATGATTTTTTCGGCCTTGTCGAACTGCCCACTGCCGCGTTGTGGATAGCCGCAGCACAAATAGCCCGGCGGCAAGACCGTCTGAACGCCGGCGTGCCAGAGCATGGCCTGCGTGGCAAGGCCGACCTGGCTGAACAGCCGCTCGGAACCACAACCCGGGAAGTAAAACACGGCTTCGGTTTCTGCTGTGGTGCTCTTCGGGTCGCGAATGATCGGGACATAGTTCTTGTCTTCAATGTCCAGCAGGGCACGCGCGGATTTCTTCGGCAGCCCGCCCGGCATTTTCTTGTTGATGAAATGGATCACCTGCTCTTTAACCGGCGGCTTGCCCGTCGTGGCCGGCGGTCGCGCGGTTTGTTTGCGCGCCACCCGGCGCAACAAGTCATTGGCCAATCGCTGTGCCTTGAAGCCGATTCCGACCATGGCACTGCGCATCACCTTGATGGTTTGCGGGCTGGTGGCATTAAGAAACAACATCGCCGCAGCGTTGCCGGGCCGGAAAGACTTCTGACCCATCTTGCGCAACAGGTTGCGCATGTTCATCGACACGTCACCGAAATCAATATCGACCGGACAAGGTGTCAGGCACTTGTGGCAGACCGTGCAGTGATCGGCGACATCTTCAAACTCTTCCCAGTGCTTGATGCTGATGCCGCGCCGGGTTTGTTCCTCATACAAAAATGCTTCCACCAGCAGCGAAGTGGCCAGAATCTTGTCTCGCGGGCTGTAAAACAGGTTGGCGCGCGGCACATGAGTCGCGCACACGGGCTTGCACTTGCCGCAGCGCAGGCAATCCTTGACGCTGTCGGCGATGGCGCCGATGTCGGACTGCTGCATGATCAAGGATTCGTGTCCCATCAAGCCAAAGCTGGGCGTGTAGGCGTTGGTCAGGTCAGCAAACCCGGATTCGGAATGGCCCGTCTTGGTCTTGTTTTTAGCGTCTAGCCCAGCAGATACGCCGGTATTCTGCTCTTTATTTCGTAGCAGTTTGCCTTTGTTGAAGCGCCCTTCCGGATCGACTTTGGCTTTGTAATCGGCAAAAGGCTGAAGCTCGGCATCGGACAAAAATTCCATCTTGGTGATGCCAATGCCATGCTCGCCAGAAATGACACCATCGAGCGAGCGGGCCAGCACCATGATGCGCGCCACGGCCTCATGCGCGGTTTGCAGCATCTCGTAATCGTC
>JANOLL010000106.1:0-6955 GCA_031419775.1 Polaromonas sp.
ACGAAAATAGACATTTCGGCGTACTCCGGCGCAAGCAGCGAGGTCATGGCAAACACCACACCCACCAGCAAGCCGGCCACCACTGCGCCGGGCAAGGAACCCATCCCGCCCACCACCGTCACCACAAAGGATTCGGCCAATATCGGAATACCCATTTCCGGATTGACAGCGCGCGTCGGCGCCGCCAGCAAACCGGACAAGCCGGCAATAGCTGTACCGATACCAAATACCAGCAGCCAGACCCGGGCGATATCGATTCCCAGAACTTTAACGATCTCAGGGTCGCGCGAGCCGGCCCGGATGATCAGCCCATAGCGGGTCTTCTCGATAAAAAGCCATAAGCCCAGCACGATCACGGCCGTGGCAGCAATCAAGAAAAGTCGATAAAGAGGAAAGTGCCCGAAACCCAAATTCACCGAACCTCTGAGCACGGCTGGGGTAGAGGTCGGGATTCCCTCCACACCAAAAATAATCCGCATCAATTCGATGAGGACGTAAGACAAGCCAAAGGTGAGCAGCAAGGGATAGTCAATGCCCCGACCATACAGAGGGCGTACCAAAAATCGTTCACACACCAGGCCAAGCGCGCCGGTAGCCAGCGGAACCAGTATCAGGCTAAACCAGAAACTACCGGTCAGCCCCATGGCGTACACACCAAAAAATGCGCCCACCATGAAAAATGCGCCATGCGCGAAGTTGACCACGGTGAGCATGCCGAAAATCAGCGACAAGCCAATTGCCAGCAGCGCGTACACAGCGCCCAGCGCGATGCCCGTCATGAGCTGAAGCGCGAACAATTCCAAAGTGATGTCAGCCATGCAGGGTTCTCATTATTTGATGAACGCTCCCTCGGCGGACGGTCACACCACGTGAGCCGTCAACACAGTTAGGGTACGCGTCAGATGGCCGATTAGGTGCTGACTTTGTGGCCCATTTCTTCACAGGTACGAAGATTTTTTTCATCGGCGTTCTCGATGGCCAGCACGTTGAAGACGTCGTATTTATCTTTCATGTTTTTAGACTTCGACTCGATGATCACCACTGACTGCACCGACTGGTGGTCGCACTTGCGGTAGAACTGGTCGCCCTTGTAGGTGTTGTAGCGTAGCTGGCGCAAGGCGATGCTGACCTTGAGCGACTCGGTGGACTTAGCCTCGCGCACTGCTTGCAACACGCTGCGCACACCGGCATAACCCAGCGCACCGTAGTCAGATGGCACCGCACCCCCATGGGCCTTGCGGTATTTGTCATTAAAGACCTTGGCCGATGGAACCTTGTCTTCCATGCCCCAGTAGTAGGACGTGCCACCGATTACCCCTTCAAACGGATCGGGACCGCCAGCCTGGCGAGCGGTGTAGAGCAGGATCGGCGTGATGATCTTGGTGGTGGCTTTGAGGCCAAAGTCGGTGGCTTGCTTGGCCGCATTGAGTTGGTCGCGACCAAAGTTGCACAAGACCAGAATGTCCGGCTTGAGCGACTGGATGCGCGGCAAGAAGGCCGAGTAATCCGCAGCACCAATCGGGTGCCGGATATCAGCCAGCGTCTGGACACCGAACGGCTGGCCCGCGCGCTGGAAGCCACGCACCATTTCATGGCCGTAGGCGTAGTCTGCCGTCAGGTACACCACTTTTTTGCCAAATTTGGGGAAGGCATAACGTGCCACCGCACCCGCTGTCAGATGTGGGTTCAGGGCTTCATGGAAGGTAAATAAACTCCAGTCCTTGACCTCATTGATCGCGTCGGACTGGCTGATTGAATTGAAGATGATCTTGCGGTCACGGCACACGGCGTTGATGGACAGTTGGGTCGCCGCGGATAGCGAACCGACAACAAAGTCAATCTTGTCTTTTTCAATCAATTCAAGGGTACGGGTAGCGGCTTCTCCGGGATTGAGCTTGTCGTCACGCACCAGCAATTCGGCCTTGCGACCGTTCAAGCCACCACTGTCGTTGAATTCCTTGATAGCAATTTCTGCGCACCGAACCTGATCCTGTGCCTCAGCCGAATAGGCGCCAGTCAGGGGAACCGGAAACCCGATCTTGATCGGCGTACCTTGTGCGCGCGCCGTATTGAGAAGGGACGGAGCCACAGCGATAGCAGCCCCCCCCACGAGCAGCGAGCGACGGCCAGAATCGACAGAAGGATTGATGGAACGCATGGTTGTCTCCAGGTTGTTGTGAAAAAAATGTCGTCAGTTCATAGCGACCGCAGGGCTGGCGCACCAATCAGGCTTACCGGATAAATCTACGGCAGTTTCCAGCATCACCGTGCGCGCATCGCGCTTTGCCAGCGACCGACCGGCCAGCAACTGACCCGACTGCGCCTGCATGTAAGCGCCAAGCGCACGCGCACGCTGCACCACTCCCAGGCAAGGCGCGAGGCGGCGCTGCTCAAACGCAGACAAGGCCAGCCGAGTGGCGCCATGCAGGCCAATACATTCGGTCAAGGCCACGGCATCTTCAGCGGCCTTGGTTACCCCCATACCAACATGGGGCCGCGCGACAAAAGCGGCGTCACCCATCAAGGCAACGCGGCCAAAGGCCATTCTGGGACTGACGCAGTCATAAATCGGTTGTAAAAACGGCTGACCGGTTTTCTCCAGCATTTCAGCAAACTGAGGCGCCAGCAAATGACGTGCCGCTTCGCGTACCGCTGCCACATGCTGCCAAGCCACTTTATTGGGTGATATGCCGAGCGGAAAATAATTTCCATCGGTATCGGTCATCAATTCTTTGAGCTGCTGCTCGCTTGCTGGTCGATACCAGACAAAGTTATACCGGCGCTGACCCCGCGCTGTCGCGTTGCCTGCGCCAGCCACTGGGTAGCCAATCAGTTGCTCGCCGGCTGGCAGGCCAAATCCAAAGGTGTCAAAAACGCTGCCCAGAGTGCGCTGGGACAACACTGCCTCATCACAGACACCGCGCCATGCCACATAGCCAGCATATTCGGGTTGAACTTCCGGCATCAGCTGGCCGCGCACGGCTGATCGAATGCCATCTGACGCAATCGCAAGATCGGCTTCAAACCTGCGACCGTCGTCACATACCACGCTGACACCCGCGTCCGACTCCGTTAGGCTGGATACCGATGCGGCCCGTAGGTACCGGCTGGCGTCGAAAACAGACAGCAGCATGGCATACAGGCGGCTCCACGATGTGAGCACCTGCGATATCTGCGCCTCTTCAATCACGGAACCGTCTACAGCCAAGACCACCCGCTTCTCTACTGCAACGCCCAGGGACGCATCAATGCTGAGTCCGCAGCGCTCAAGCGCGGTCATTAACGGCCGATGCGTCACGATGCCGGCACCCCGACCATCCAGCGACGCGCTGGCTTTTTCAAGTACTGTCACATCATGGCCCGCACGGTGCAGCATGTTGGCAGCCAACAAGCCCCCCAGTGACCCGCCAATGATGACGATTCGTGCCATCAGGCCGTCCCGCTTGCCTTCAAGGCCTCAACCGCGGCGCGTTCTGCCGCCGGGTAATTGAGTTCCACTACCAGACCACAGGGATCATCCAGAAACAGCTGGTGCAAACCTATAGAGGGCGTGGTGCGCTCCCGAAAAGGCACGCTCAATTTTTTCAGATGCGCGAGCATGGCTTCAAGTCCGGTAGCAAAAAAGGCGATGTGGTCTACCGCCCCCGTACCTTTCAAGCTTGATTCATCGCGATCACCCAGGTATTTTTTGAGACCCTCCGGATCATTCTTGTCTATACCGATGATGTGCACCACTGCGTTGGCTACGCTGTCATGGCCGCCGTTGTACATCCAAATTCCTGGAAAAGGAAAGTTCGGTCTCGGCCCTGCAGAAAACCCAAGCACACGGCTGTAAAAATCTTGAGTCGCCTCAAGATTGGTCGTACGTATAGAAAAGTGATTCAGCGATAGCGTCATAAAAAATTCTTTTCAAACAAGTGAAAGCCTAGGCTCTAAGTACCGCACTGACCGACAACAAATAAGACCGTACCCGGTCGTGAATATAGTTTGCATCGCTGGCCTCAGACAGGTCGGCATGGTCGATTTGACCGTAAATCCAGCGCCTGATGCCCATGTAAAAAATACTTCCATGCAAACCCATCAGCAACTCCAGTTCTCGCTCGGAAGGTTTGCCTCGATTCGGAATGCCACGATGCTTTCGCGTTTCTCGTACCAAACGGGGAAAAAGCTTTTCCCTGAGCAATGAAAAATAGCGGTCGGTGATGTAGCGGTCGCTGAGGCCAGAATAAATAAAAATTCGAACCCAGTCTGGCTTGATGACCACGCTGGCATAGTCCCCGTAAAAGGACGTGAGCTTGGTCTCGATGTCCAGTTTTTTGCTATCCAATAAACTCTCCCATTCTGGCTTCCAGCGCCCTTCGAACATCTCCGCATAAACCCGCTCTATCAAGGCTTGCTTGGTGGGAAAGTAGTGGTACAGAAGGGTATGGGTAATGCCCAACTGCCGCGCAAGGTCCCGCAACTGTCCGTCCAGCCCATGCTCAGAAAAAAAAGCAATGGCGCCGTCAACTATCAAACGCTCCCTGTCACCGGGCGGCAGGCGCCTGCGCACCAACTCCGCTGAACGGCTGGCATTACTCAAGCCGGCAGGGTTTTTCCGGATGGAAGACATGGTCCAGTTCGATGACAGTAATTGGTGTAATTTAACAGTTGGTCAATAGTCGGAAATTAGGACTAACCCGAGCCCCGCTCGCCGCTTTCAGCCCCATTCAACAGCGCAAGGTATTCGACATGGAACTTCAAGGCAGTGTCACTCTCCCCGCGTCTCCTGAGCGCGTATGGCAGGCGCTCAACGACGCCGAGATTTTGCGCCAGTGCATCCCCGGTTGCGAAGAAGTACAACAGCTATCCGCAGAAGAGCTGCATGCCAGGGTCTTGCTGCGCATGGGTCCGGTACGGGCCAGGTTTGCAGGCAAAGTCCGAATGACTGACATCAAGCCTCTGCAGGGCTATACGCTCAATTTTGAAGGGTCCGGCGGTAGCGCAGGCTTTGCCCGAGGCAGTTCTGTCATCACCCTGACGCCCGTCGGCGACGGTACTCGGCTCGACTACACCGCCCAGGCCTCGGTTGCTGGCAAGCTCGGCCAGATTGGCGGCCGGCTGATTGACGCGTCGTCCAGGCAACTGGCCGACAAATTTTTTGCTACTTTCCGAACTGTGCTGACTGAGGGCAGTTCGACACCAGCGTCGGTGCCTGAAGCCACACCAGTCCAAACGAACGAAGCCCCCAAATCAGCTTTGCCAGCTGTCGCAGCCGCATCGTCCCACTCGCTGAGTCATGAAATTCCCCGTCTCGTCTGGTTTTTCGCAGGCGTACTGGCTACCAGTGTGGGCGTCTGGATGGGCGCTCACTGGCTGGCTTGAAAAATCGTCATAAACCTAAGCTATAAAGAAGATCCTGATGAAAGCTGCTGCTTTTTCATATGCCCGGCCGTCTCGACTGGCAGAGGTGATGAGCCTGCTGGCAGAGCATGGCGATGAAGCCCGCCTTCTGGCAGGTGGTCAGACCTTGTTGGCCACCCTGAACATGCGCCTGTCCGAACCGTCGCTGCTGATCGACCTGCAAGCCGTCGAGGAACTCAAGGGTCTGAGCGTGCAGAAAAACGTTCTGCGCATCGGCGCGCTGGTGACACACACCGAAATAGAAACGTCTGGACTGGTTGCCAAACATGCACCCCTCCTGCGTACTGCTGCGCCGCACATCGCGCATCGGGCCATTCGCAACCTCGGCACATTTGGTGGCTCAATCGCTTATGGCGATCCGGCAGCGGAATGGCCAGCCTGCCTGCTGGCACTAAAAGGCGTCGTGGTGGCGCGCAGCTTGCGGGGAGAGCGGCGAATTGCTGCCGATGATTTTTTTACCGGTCTTTACACCACAGAACTCGCCATCGATGAGCTCATCGTCGCGTGCGAAATACCCATCGCCCAAACGGATCAGAAATTTGCCTTCACCGAACTAGCCCGCCGTCACGGCGATTACGCGGTAGTCGGGCTGGCTACCGCCATCAGCCTGCGTCAAGGTCAGGCCGCAGACGCCCGTCTGGCATGGATAGGTATTGGAAGCACTCCGATGCGTTCACCCACAACGGAACAGACACTGCTCAATCGCCCCCTGAACGACGAAACGATCCAGATCGCCGTCAAGGCGCTGCACGCGGAACTGCAGCCGCTGGCCGATCTCAGCCACAGCGAAGCTGCGAAGCGGCAACTGTCAGGCGTGCTACTCAAACGGGCACTGGTCAGCATCATGGATTCGGGTACTGCCAGGACTGGCCCTGAAAACACCTCACTTCAAGGACGCTCATGAGCAACGAAGAATCCCAATTGCCGCAGTCCCGAACCATACGCATCACTTTGAACGGTCAGGGCGTTGAGCGACAAACAGCTGCGCGGACGCATCTGGTGGATTTTTTACGCGACGAGATGGGCCTCAAGGGCTCGCACCTGGGTTGCGAACATGGCGTTTGCGGGGCCTGCACAGTTCAGCTGGACGGTCAGATCGTCCGCGGCTGTCTGGTGCTGGCGGTACAGGCCGATGGCCGCAGCGTGAACACGGTGGAGGGTCTGAGCGAGAGCGGCGCATTGCGCAGCTTGCAGCAAGCCTTTATTCGTCGCAATGCGCTCCAATGCGGTTTCTGCACCTCGGGCATGTTGCTGGCCGCCCTTGAACTGATTGATACCCGCCCAAACGCCCAGCGCGAAGAAGTGCGCGAATGGATTTCCGGCAATTACTGCCGCTGCACCGGTTACCAGGCCATTGTTGACGCGATCTGCGATGTTCTGGCTGAGCGCCTTAAAACCTGTGAAGGAGTCCAGGCATGAATGCACCTGAGAGCCGTTTCCTGCTTGACCCTCACGCCCGAACAGATGTCAGCAACGAAGCACGGCCCATGCCGGTCGCACCTCCGCTGGCTGCGCCGCTTCAGGATGTCCGCCACATCGGGCAAGCCATCCC
>JANOLL010000107.1:0-4005 GCA_031419775.1 Polaromonas sp.
TGCTCGAGTGTCGGTCGCCCGAACAGGCCCACTTGCGCGACATACGGCGGTCGAAGCCGCGGCATGCCGCGCTTGCCTTCGATCGATTCGATCATCGCCGACTCTTCGCCGCAGATGTAGGCGCCAGCGCCGCGGCGCAGGATCACCTCGGGCATGCCAGGGTACGGCGGCGCCGCGCGCAACTTCGCCAGCTCGGCTTCGAGCATGGCGCGGCAGGCGTGGTATTCGTCGCGCAGGTAGATATAGATCTTCGCGATGCCGACGGCCCAGGCCGCGATCAGCATGCCTTCGACAAAGCGGTGCGGATCGCGCTCGAGGTAGACCCGGTCCTTGAAGGTGCCGGGCTCGCCTTCGTCGCTGTTGACTGCCATCAGGCGCGGCGCGACCTCGTTGCGAACGATGCGCCATTTGCGCCCGGCCGGGATACCCGCGCCGCCCAGGCCGCGCAGGCCGGAGTCCTCCATGGCTTTGATGAAGCGCTCAGGTTCATCCTCACCATTGACCACTCCAGCCGCCAGACGGTAGCCGCCGTGGAGGCGATAAGTCTGGTAGTCGGTGTAAGCCGGCGCGTCTCCCGCCGATTTTCCTAACACCACTGGAAGCGAGCGCTCAGCAAAATCAGATGCTACGAAATTAATAGCTGAATCCGTAGACTTGTTGCCGGCTGCAGGCTTTATTTGCTTGAGAACAGCAGCCTGGACGGCTTCTCCATCAGCAAATGCCACCGCGCGCTGATGGACCACCGCCACCGGCGCCTGCTCGCAGCGTCCCACACACGGCGCAGCGATCACGCGTACATCGTCGTTGCCCAGCAGAGCGGGCAAACGCGCCATCAAATCCTTGGCTCCGGCGAGCTCGCATGCCAGCCCGTCGCACACCCGAACGGTTAGTCCGGCAGCCCGCTCATCGCCCTTCAAGACTTCAAAGTGATGGTAAAAAGTTGCGACTTCGTAGACCTCGGCCATGGGGATATTCATTTGCCGCGACAACGCCACCAGGTGCCTGTCATGCAAGCAGCGGTAGGCGTCGTTGAGCTTGTGCAAGTTTTCAATCAACAGGTCGCGCCGGTACCCCGTGATGGGTTTCGGGCCAATCAGAGCCAGAACTTCGCTGATGGATAACTCATCGGCCTGGCGACCTTTGAGTTTGCTTTTGCGGCGAAGGCGTTCGCGCAGGTCTTCGACGGTAGCAATGGCCACCGCTTTCATTTCACTTCTTTGTCCGGGATGATTCATGATGGGCTGGCCGGTGCTCCAGTCGCCAGGACTGGATGATGACTGGGGTTAAAAAATGGCGCGCGCAGTGCTGCAGGGCGAGGCGCTGACCTATGAAAGCAGTGTCCTACGGAGGCACGGCAGAGTCAAATTGAATCAAGACATGCCCCGATTCAAAAAATAAATACCCTGGTTGCCATCAGGGATGACCGGTATCTCGGGTTTTGAGCGCTTTCGAGGTAGCGGAGCCTTGCTGACAGGGTAGGTTAAACCACCAATAACCCACTGTGAGCTGCGGCATGTCGCAGCCATGCAGCGTCTTCAGCCATCGCAAGGGCTGCATCAAGGGTGCGCGAGTTTCTATCGCCCCCAGCAACCATGAATCCAATCGCTATGCGGACTTCCGGGGCTACCAGCGGCAACGCTTCCAGTTCCCGGTAACCGCGCACCGCGCCTATCAGGGCGCCCGGCACGATGCTGCAGACGTCACCCACCAAGACGCTAAGCGCCAGGGTAAGAATGGAGTTGGTTTCGATGGTTGGCTTGACGGAAACGCCCGCCTGCGAAAAAGCAGCCTCGACAATGCTCCGGTTGTGCATTTCATGCGTTAACAAGCACAAAGGCAACTTGGCGGCTTCGGCCCAAGTGATGGCGGGGCCAATCTGTAAGCGCTCGGCATGGGCCTGGGCCGACTTGCGTACCAAAAAATAATGTTCGGTGTACTGCGGCACATGGCGCAGACGGGGACCATGACGCGCCATGCGGTCGGTGTAGCCCAGCGCCATATCGAGCGACAGATTTTCAAGTCCGGTTTCAAGCTCGGACGAACTCATGGAACGTACGATGGGCGAAATCCCGGGATGGCGCGCCTGCAGCATGGCAGAAAAGCGAGCCGCAACCGGCATTGCTGTGGGCACCGCCCCCAAGGTCAATTTGCCCTGCGGCTTGCCGGCAACGCTGCTGAGGTTTTGCTGCAAGAGCTCGCGCTCATGCAGCATGCGGTAGGCGCTGGCAAGCACCCGCTCCCCCTCCACAGTGAATCCGCCAAACGATCGTCCGCGCTTGACGATGGCAATGCCAAACTCCTGCTCCAGCGCCCGCAGCGCATTGGACAAGGCCGGCTGCGTGATGTGGCAGGACTGCGCCGCACGGCCAAAGTGCTTGTACTCGTCAAGCGCCGTCAGGTAGCGCAGGGAGGCAAGCAGGTTCATGGCGCGAACTCCGGCTCAGGTATTTTTGGAAATCGTGATGGTCGGGAACTTGGCTGAAAAATCTTTTGCCTTGGCTGCCACGGTGATCGCCATTTTTCGGGCAACAGCCTTGTAAATGGCCGCCACCTCGCCGTCGGGGTCAGCCACCACGGTAGGCCTGCCGTTATCGGCCTGCAAGCGGATCTGCATATCCAGCGGCAAGGCGCCGAGGTAATCCATTCCATAGTCTGCGGCCATTTTCTTGCCGCCGTCTGCGCCAAAAATATGCTCGGTGTGACCGCACTGGCTGCACACGTGGACCGCCATGTTTTCCACAATGCCCAAAATCGGTACGCCCACCTTCTCGAACATCTTGATGCCTTTTTTAGCATCGAGCAGCGCGATGTCTTGCGGCGTGGTGACGATCACCGCGCCCGTCATGGGTACGCGCTGACTCAGCGTGAGCTGAATATCGCCGGTGCCAGGCGGCATGTCGACGATCAGGTAATCGAGGTCTTTCCAGTTGGTCTGGCGCAGCAGCTGCTCCAGCGCCTGGGTGGCCATGGGGCCACGCCAGATCATGGCTTCGTCCTGTGCCACTAAAAAACCGATGGACATGACCTGGATGCCATAGTTTTCCATCGGTTCCATGTTTTTTCCGTCAACGCTTTCGGGCCGGCCTTCGATGCCCATCATCATGGGCTGGCTGGGGCCATAAATATCGGCATCGAGCAGCCCCACGCTGGCGCCCTCTGCCGCCAGGGCCAAGGCCAGGTTCACTGCAGTCGTGCTTTTGCCCACGCCGCCCTTACCCGAAGCTACCGCAATGATGTTTTTCACATTCGGCAGCAGCTGCACGCCGCGCTGCACGCTGTGGCTGGCAATCTTGACGCCGACATTCACCGACACATTGCCGACGCCCGCCACGCCCTTGGCGGCCGCGATCAGGCTTTTGCGAAAGGCGGCGAACTGGCTTTTCGCGGGATAACCGAGTTCGACATCGAACGCGACGTCGTCGCCTGTGATTTGCAGATTTTTAATCGATTTGCTGGTGACAAAGTCTTTGCCCGTATTGGGATCAACGACAGAAACGAGGGCTTGGAAAAGTTGGTCTTGGGTAGGCATGCTGGGATTTCCTTGGAACCTCCCAGTGTAGCGAAGCCACCTAAAATGGATGATTCCGTCCAGAAGAAGCATCACCCATGTCGCGCCAACTCTTTGTCACCACCGCCCTGCCCTATGCCAATGGCAGATTCCATATCGGTCACATCATGGAATACATCCAGGCCGACATCTGGGTGCGTTATCAAAGAATGCAGGGCCATGACGTGAACTTTGTCGGCGCGGACGATGCCCACGGGGCGCCCATCATGATCGCTGCTGAAAAAGCCGGATTGAGTCCCCAGCAGTTTGTGGCCGACATCGCAGCCGGTCGAAAGCCCTACCTCGATGGCTTCCACATCAGTTTTGACAACTGGCATTCGACCGACGCGCCCGAAAACCACCAGATGGCGCAACAGATTTATCTGGACCTGAAACAAGCCGGCCTGATCGAGAGCAAAACCATCGAGCAGTTCTTTGACCCGCAAAAGAACATGTTC
>JANOLL010000108.1:0-3462 GCA_031419775.1 Polaromonas sp.
AGCCACGTGGTGTGCGCGTCAAGTGCGGGCCGTATCCTGAGCTTTGACATCTCCGAACTCCGCTTGCAGCCAGCGGGTGGGCGTGGATTGATGCTGATTGATCTGGATGCCAAAGACACGCTGGCAGGTGCCGCAGCCTACACGCGCAGCGTCCAGATTGCGGGACTGGGTCGAGGCGGAAAGCCGCGCGAGGAAACCCTCGAAATTCGCAGTCTCAATAATGCGAAGGCCTTACGAGGCCGAAAAGGGAAGGCTGCCGACCTCGGTTTCAAACCTACCTCAGTCGTTCGAATTTTGTAGAAAACGACTCCTGGCCCAGGTTTTACGTCGGCTAGAAGCTATGAATTTCATAGCAACAAGAGCGGGCATGACCTGGCTAGCCAACTTCTGCAATCATCTCGATCTCCACGCAGGCACCCAGGGGAATTTGAGCGACACCGAAAGCGCTGCGGGCGTGCGCGCCCACCGTCGATCCAAAAACTTCGCTGAGCAGCTCACTCGCACCGTTGATCACCAGATGCTGTTCGGTGAATGCGGGGGTTGAATTGACCAGGCCCATCAGCTTGACGATGCGCGTGATGTGGCTCAAATCTTTTCCGGTCGACGCGAGTGCAGCTTCAAGCGTTCCCATCATTTCAATCGCGACCAGTCTGGCGGCGGCTTTGCCGTCGGCGGTGGTCAGTCCTTGGCCCAGTTGACCGACCCATACCGCGCCGTTTTGCCTAGCCAAGTGACCGCTCAAAAAAAGCAGCTTGCCGGTCTGCACGTAAGGCACATAGGCGGCGGCTGGAGTGGAAACCGGTGGCAGCGCGATGCCCAGTTGTTCCAGTTTGGCATACACAGGGGAGAGAATTTTAGGCATGGTTTCAGTCGTTCAATGGTGGGTCAGTCGGAAAGGAAATGGATTAGGCTGATGCCAGCTCGGCAACAGATTCGAGCGGAAGCACCGTCACTCCCACATCGAGGGTGTGCTGCGATCCACCGCGAATGACGCCGCGAAGCGGTGAGACATCCAGAAAATCACGCCCGATAGCCAGGGTGACGTAGTCTTCGCCCGGTGTGCGGTTGTTGGTGGGGTCAAAGTCCAGCCATTGTCCCGGTTCGCTCGCGTCGGTACCGGGGCAAAAAACCGATGCCCAGGCATGCGAGGCGTCGCTGCCGATCAGGCGGACTTGCCCGGGGGCTGGTTGGGTCAGCAAATACCCGCTGACGTAGCGCGCAGGCAGGCCCATAGCCCGGCAGCAGGCGACCATGATGTGGGCAAAATCCTGGCAAACGCCCTTGCCCTGCTTGAGAGCATCGAGTGCCGGCGTGCTGACCTCGGTCGATTCACTTTCGTAGACCATGGCCGCATGGATGCGTTCCATCAAATCGTGTGCCGCGTTTGCGAGGGGACGCCCGGGCAAAAAGCTGGGCAAGGCGAACTGTGTGAATGCGTCATCGCGCGGGATGTAGGGCGACGCAAAGACAAATTCCCAGGCCTGGCTGTAGTCTGCACCGGCCCGGTAACGGAACTGGTCACGCACCCGCTCCCAGGCGGTGCACATGAAGTTGGCAGGCGACTCCCGGTGCATGTCGATAGCCGATGGAAGAGTGAGCACCACGCTGTCGGCGGTGACTTCCAGGCTGTCATGGCTGGTTTGAAACGAGAAAAAAGTCATGCTGTTGCCGTATACGTCCTGCGCTTCCCGCTGATGGGCTGGCGTGGGACTGATGTGCAGGCTGTGCTGAAGAACGGACTGATGCGCGTTGCTGGGCGGCTTGAGATGCACCACATGGTGTGCATTTTCAACCGCTGGCGAGTACTGGTAACGCGTCAGGTGGGAAACGTGGAGAAGCATGTCAAAAAGGGGGTGAATTCGCGTGTTTAGGTTCAGGCCCCGAAGCTTTGATTGCCAGAGCTGGCATGGCTGAAATAACGTCGGCTGATGTGGTCCGACAGTTCAAAGGCGGCGGCCTGACACTGCTCCAGCTGATCAATCAGACCACGATAAGTCTGGCACACCGTGGATGATCCATTTTGGCCCGTTCCCGTCAGGTCCCAGTTGGCTGGATCGGGCAAGTTGGCAGAAAGGTCGGGCAGATCGCCGGGACCACCAGGCGCCAGCTTGGCCAGTCGCCGTTTCAGTGTCTGCACCACCCACGCCAGAGAACGAGGGTTGTCGCGGTCCAGCACCAGTAAATCGAGCAGCGCGGGGATGTCGCGCCGCTGCTGGTACTGCGCGTGAAAGGTGATGGTGCTGTCAAACAGCGCCAGCATGGCCCGAAAGCCTCCGTCATCGTCGGCAGCACCGGTCTGAAAGCCGCGCGCCAGCGCTGCGGACAAGGTGCTCAGCCGTTCAATGTGGCGACCTATGCTAAGCAGGCGCCAGCCATCGTCGCGCATCATCCGGTCGGTCTGGGCACCCGTCATGGCCGCCAAATATCCACTGGCTGAATGGAGCGCGCGAAGGGCCTGGACTGAGGAATATTCGAGCGACGGCTGTCCAAGATGGCTGGCATTTTTAAAGGCTTCGCAGCGGCTGAAGAAGTCCGCCTCTGCCCGAACGATCACGTGCCATTGTTCTTGCGAGAGTCGTTCGCGCACCGCTGAGGCCGCGCTTTTCAGCGCTCTCAAATTAAACCCCACGCTGGCGGTTTGCCCGGTACCCGCCAGGCTGGCGATCAAGGAGCGTTCGAAGACCCGTCGCGCATGGGTGGCAGGGGGCACGGTATCGAGCACCAGCGCGTTGCCGATGGCCATTTCAGTCAGCCACGCGAGCAGAGGCTGGGATGACTGGTCTTCACCACCCAGACTTTGCAAAGTCAATTGGGCCAGCCGCAATGAATTTTCGGCGCGCTCGGTGTAGCGACCCAGCCAGAAAAGGTTTTCTGCGGACCGGCTGGTCACGGGCGGCTTGCGGTTGGAAATGGCCGGGCTCGGACTTTGTACCGCGTGGCTGTCTGCACGGCCGGCCGCAACTGCCGGGTCGGTGAGCGCACCCAAGGCCCAGACGTCGGCACTACTGCCCCCTCGCTGCATGGAGGCGATGTTTTCATTTTTACCTGCCAGCCGGGCTAGTCCGCCGGGTAGCACCTGCCACGATCCCTGGCCATCCGGCACCGCAAAAACGCGCAGCATGACCGAACGCGGCACAATTCGCTCGCCTTGCCAGGTCGGGTTTTGAGAAATGGGCAGGTAAGCCTGTACGGTGTAGTCTTCGCCCTGACGCACAATCCGGCCTGCCCATTCGTCGAGTGCGCATTGTTGCAGCGTGTGACCGAACACCGACTCCATGCCGGTGCGCGGATAGGTCGGTTTAATGACGCAATTTTTCAGTTGCGGCAGCATGTCCTGCATGACCGCTTGCTCACCGCACCACCAGGTCGGCAGCGAAGGCAGACTGAGCGTCTCCCCCAGCAGGTGCTGAGCCAGCGCCGGTAAAAACCCAAGCATGGCGGTGGATTCCAGAAACGCCGATC
>JANOLL010000109.1:0-4628 GCA_031419775.1 Polaromonas sp.
TGATGCCAGCCGAACCACCATGCTCGATGCCGATGTCAACGCGTCGCTCCGGCAGTTCATTCAGGCCGGCAGAACCTTTGACGCCATCGTGCTGGATCCGCCCAAGTTTGCACCTACTGCGGCGCATGCCGAGCGAGCGGCACGCGCCTACAAGGACATCAACCGGCTGGCTTTGAGCCTGTTGGCCCCCGGTGGCGTGCTGTTCACCTACTCCTGTTCGGGCGGCATCAGCGCCGACCTGTTTCACAAAATCGTCGCGGGTGCCGGGCTGGATGCGGGGGTGGACGCCTTCATCACCGAACGCCTGGGCGGCGCGCCGGACCATCCCATGACCATCACCTTCCCAGAGGGCGAGTACCTCAAGGGGCTGGTGCTGCTTAAAAAGCCAGCATGAAAGGTCTTGACTTGACCGCTAAACTCCCCACCTCATCAGTTTCACCCCCGAGTGCGTCATTCGCGGGCTTTTCCGACTTTAGGCAGACACCATGAGCTTGATTCCCGTCACCATCCTCACCGGCTTTCTGGGCTCCGGCAAAACCACGCTTTTGAAGCGCATCCTGACCGAGGCCCACGGCCAGAAAATCGCGGTGATTGAAAACGAGTTTGGCGAAGAAAACATCGACAACGAAATTCTGGTCAACGACACCCAGGAAAACATCATCCAGATGAACAACGGCTGCATTTGCTGTTCGATCCGCGAGGATCTGCGTGAAACGCTGCAACTGCTGGCGGCCAAAAAGCGCAAAGGCCTGCTGGATTTCGAACGGGTGGTGATTGAAACGACGGGTTTGGCCGACCCTGGCCCGGTGGCGCAAACCTTTTTCATGGATGAAGAAATCGCCGAGCAGTATTTGTTGGACTCGATTCTGACGCTGGTCGACGCCAAGCATGCGCCAACCCAGCTGAACGACCGCCAGGAAGCGCGCCGCCAGATCGGCTTCGCGGACCAGATATTCATCAGCAAGTCTGATCTGGTTTCTGCGGCGGAGGTCAAGGCGCTGATGCAGCGGCTGACGCAGATGAACCCACGTGCACCTCAGCAAGCCGTGCACTTTGGCGAGGTCGCGATCAAGGACGTCTTTGACCTGCGCGGATTTAACCTCAACGCCAAGCTTGACATTGATCCCGATTTTTTGAAGGCTGAAGACCATTCGGGGCATGATCACCACGACCACGACCACGACCACGACCACGACCACGTGCACACCGAGCACTGCGACCACCCGTCGCATGCCAAGGACAGTGGCGGGGGCCATCACCACCACCATGACGACGATGTCAAAAGCTTTGTCTTTCGTTCAGACAAGGCCTTCAGCCCAGCCAAGCTCGAAGACTTTCTGGGTGCTGTGGTCAATATTTACGGCCCCCGCATGCTGCGCTACAAGGGCGTGCTGAACATGGAAGGCACCGACCGCAAGGTGATTTTTCAGGGCGTTCATCAACTCATGGGCAGCGATCTGGGCCCGGCCTGGGGCGACGGTGAACTGAAAACCAGCAAAATGGTTTTTATCGGGATTGACCTGCCTAAAGATATTTTTCTTCAGGGTTTGGAGCAGTGCCTGGTTTGAGGTAGGCTGTGCCCACTTTGTGCACAATGCACGGGTAAGGGTTGCGGAGTCCTATGTTTGTCTCGATTCACCAACGGTTTGAACCCAGGGCGGCACGATGCACTGGCGTGCCGCTACAATCGCGCGCCGAGCGAGATACCCGGAAAGGCCCGTCAGAAGGCTCATCAGACATTGACGCCGTGCCTCATTCAGAGGCGGCCCCCAGAGGAGACATCTGTTGAAAGCGCAAGCCAAAAAATCCAAGACGGTCGCCGCCACCCGGGCCAAACCCGCGGTGAAGTCCAAAGCCGTGGCCGCAAAAGCCAAGGCTCCGGTCAAATCGGCGGCTGTAAAAAAACCTGCGCCCCAAGCGGCCTCCCGGGCACCCGCCAAAAAGGTGACGCCTGGCAAAGCTCCAGCCAAGCCGGTATCGGCAAAAGCCAAGCCAGCTGCAAAGAGCACACCTAAAAAGCCTGCTCCTCCTGCCAAACCCATTGTTAAGAAAACCATTAAAACCGCCCTCAAACCCCCAGTAAAGGCTGCCCAGCCTGTCAAGCCCGCCAAGGTGATTGCCAAGCCGGCAAAAGTCGTCAAGCTTGTTGCGCCCGTCCCCAGCTCTGTCAAACTCAAAAAGCCGGTATCACCCCCGGTGGTGGCCGTAGCGCCGGCTACCGTGCGACCTGCCGAAAAGGCCCCGGTGATGATTGCGCCGCCGGCGCTCAAACCGGGTCGCCGCAGCTCGGCTCGCGCGCTGTCGCAAATGCCACCGCCCGCCCCCATGGTGCCTACCCATGCACCCGATGCAGCCAAAGCCAGTTACTCCACCATCACCGAACGCGTGATTGCGCCGCCTCCGCACGTCGCTGCCAAAAAAGATCCCAAGCTGGCGAACAACTGGAAAGCCAAGGCCGGTGAAAACTTGTCGGACGACGAAGTCAAGGCCATGCCGGACTCCGAGTACATGAATGACAAGCAACTGGCTTTTTTCCGTCACAAGCTGTCCGTACTCAAGCAGGACATCCACAACAGCGCCGGTGAAACCACCGAACACCTGAGGGAAGACACGGTGGTGGTGCCGGACCCGGCTGACCGCGCCACGATTGAAGAGGAGCATGCGCTGGAGTTGCGCACCCGCGACCGGGAACGCAAGCTGCTCAAGAAAATCGAACAGTCGATTGCGCGCATCGATTCTGGCGACTATGGTTATTGCGACGAGACCGGCGAACCTATCGGTGTTGGCCGGCTGATTGCACGTCCGACTGCCAATTTGTCGCTGGAAGCGCAGCAGCGTCGCGAGCTGAAACAGAAAATGTTCGGGGACTGAGTCTTAGCGCAGGCCCCATCACTTCTCATTCGACGCATGCCACCAGAAGACAGCTCACCCGGCTTGCTTTCCAAAGTCGTGAAGTTCGTTCGCAATCCTGCGACGAGCTGGTCTGACCTCGATAACAAGGAGGTCAACCGTGACGAAGCCCTGAGCAAGCAGCTTCTCAAGGAAATGATTGAGCGCAAGCGGCAAAACGATTTTGTGCGCAAACGCGAATTTGACATGCTGCGCAAGATGCGCAAGCGCGAAGCGATGGTCGGGATGGATCCAAACGCGCGGCCGTCCTTTTTTCAGAGCAGTTTGCCCTCCACGCCGGACGAGCGGGCCCGAACCATCAAGAAGATTGATGCCATCGAAGCCCAAATGTCCATGCAGTGGTGGAAAACCAAGCAGGGTGGTTCGTCGCTCAACTCGCTGGGCGGAACGTCGATTCCTTCCGGTGCCACCCCGGTTGGCGACGATTTGCCACCTGACAGCACGCCTTTTGTTGGTAACGAGGTGTCTCCCGCCTACGCTGCGACCGAGCCCGCCAGTCTGGAGCAACTGGTCGGCAAGGCCGCGCGGGACTTGGCCGCAGCGCAATCCGCACAGGACGGTTCCCAGGGTTTACCGGCTGTCAACGCGTCCATGGAGGGACGCGATCAGGATGCCGGCGCGAGCTTCATGGCGACCCATTTGCTGCCGATGAATGGAACTGAAGTCGCGCACGATGCGGAGCTCGAAGAAGCCTCGATCCGGTTTGCCAACGGCGATGACACGGGAGCGGAAGCCGGATTACTCGATATGCTGGCCGTCGGGGATGCCCGGATCGGTCACCCCGACACCTGGATGGCGCTTTTTGATCTCTACCGGGCGACCGCCCAGCATGACAAGTTTGAGGTCACGGCGATCGATTTTGTCCGGCGCTTTGACCGTTCGGCACCGCAATGGTTTTCCATGCCCGACATGGTCGGTCAACTGAGCCCCCAGGATGTGCCAGCCAGCGGAAATGGACCAGTTGCCCACTGGATTTGCCCGTCGGTGGCCGGCATTCAGACGGTTGCCGCGCTCCGGGCGGCGCTTGCCCGGTTCCCCATGCCCTGGCGTCTGGACTGGAACAACCTCAAGTCGCTGGACCCGTCTGCGGTAGGGCCCCTGTGTGCGGTGTTCAGCGAGTGGTCCCGGGAGCCGGTGAAATTACGCTTTGCTGGCAGTGCGCAGCTGCAGCAAGTGCTGGAAAATGCAACGCCCTCCGGCCAGCGCGAGACACCCCAGGCGTGCTGGCTGCTGCGCATGGAAGCGCTCCGGATCATGCACCGGCCTGATGAGTTCGAGCTTGCAGCGCTGGATTTTTGTGTGACCTATGAACTCTCCCCGCCAGCCTGGGAGAATGCGCTGTGCGACTACAAGTCCCTGGACGCTGAAGGAGGCTTGTCTACCGGCCACACCTTCATTGGCGATGTGCAGCGTGATTCGGTGGTATCCAGCCTCAGCATGGACGGCGATACACAATTGGACGGGCTCAGTTCGCAGGTTGCCAATGTGGTCTCGGTAGAGCTTTCCGGGCAGATCCGAGGCGATGAGATGGCAGTGCTGGACCGGCTCGAGGACAAGCTGGTGGGTGACGACGTCATGACCATTTCCTGCGCCAAATTAATCCGGGTTGATTTTTCTGCAGCGGGCGCACTGCTCAATTGGGTATCTGCCCGCCACATGGAAAACCGTGTGGTCCAGTTTTCGGACGTCAACCGTTTGGTAGCGGCCTTCTTCAACGT
>JANOLL010000110.1:0-2578 GCA_031419775.1 Polaromonas sp.
GTGGCGAATCGCACATAAGCATGAATGTCGAGCGTACCGGCGCGGTACTGGTCAAAAAAAACACTGTTTTGGCGCTTGAACTCCAAGCCTTCGCGCCAGCCCAGCGCAATAGTGAATTCGCCCCATTCGTAGTCTGAATCAAACGGAAGCAAGGTGTGGTCCAGATCGAACAGGGCGATTTTCTTGCGGTCGGTCATGGCTAGCGAGCGAAATTCATTGGTTGTCGAGCATAGACTTGATCAGCGGGATGGTGATGGCACGCTGGGTTTGCAAGGCGTAAGCGTCGAGCTGGTCGAGCAGCTGCATCAAGCTGCTGAGATCGCGCGAAAAACGGTTCAGCATAAAGTCCATTGCTTCGTCGCTCAGAAAGATGCCACGGGTATCGGCCTCGCGACGCAAAACCGCGCGTCGCTCGGGTTCGATCAAGGCATGCAGCTCAAACACGTGACCCCAGCCGAGCCGGGTGCGCAGATCCTCGCGCAGGGCCAGATCAGCCGGCGGCAGATTGCCTGCAGCCAGGACCCAGCGCGAATGCCCGTCAGCCGTGTTCTGGGCATTGACGAACCAGTTGAAGGCCGCATGCTGCTGAACCGCAGTGTAGAGATGGCAGTCGTCGAGAATCACTGCCGCCCAGGACTCATCAAACTCTGGTGGCTCCAAGACCAGGCCATCGATCCAGCCAAAACGGGCACCCTGCTCTCGCAGTGTCTCACCTACCGCTTTGAGCAAGTGGGTTTTGCCGCTCCCGGCCTGACCCCACAAATAGGTCGGTACCGGGGAGCGCAAGACATTGCTGGCCCACAAGGCTAGATGGCTGACCGCGGGCGCATTGGGGCCGGCGAAAAAATTCGCCAGCGACGGGCTGGAGACCAGACCAATGTCGAGCGCGATCTGCTTCATGGCCGCCATGCTAGGGTCACGCTCGGGTCAACCCTGGTAAAGCTTGCTGGTCAGGTATTGCGCCTTGACCCGGCGTATGGCCACCAGCAGCACGGCGCTGGCCGGCAAGGCAACCAGCACTCCGACAAAGCCAAACACCTGACCAAAGGCCAGCAGGGCAAAAATCACCGCCAGTGGGTGCAGACCAATGCGCTCGCCAACCAGCCGAGGCGTCAGGAACAGACTTTCCACGAGTTGCCCTATGCCGTACACCACAGCCACCATGACCAAAGCCTTCAAGGATGCAAACTGCAACAGGCCCGCCAGGATCGCCAGCAACAAACCGATGCCAAATCCCAAATAGGGAATAAACATCGCCAGTCCCGTGAAGACGCCAATGGGGAGCGCCAGGTCCAGGCCAAAAAAGGCCAGGCCGACAGCATAAAAGACCGCCATCACCAGCATCACCAGTAACTGGCCGCGCAAATACTGGCCCAGGACCGAATCGGCCTCGTCAGTAAAACTGTCGAAAGCACCGCGCATGGGCGGCGGAACGAGTTCAAGCAGATGGGCCACAAACTTGTCCCAATCCATCAGCAAATAAAATAGCGCGACGGGAATCAGGACAGCATTGCCAATCACGGCCAGTGCCACGCTACCGCCCAGCTTGATTGACGACAACACGGAAGCAAACGCGTCTTCGTAGTTGGCATTAAGGTACTTGAGAACAAACTGCTTGAGACTGGCCACGTCCAGCTTGATCTGGATGCCAAACTGGGCCAGCCACGGCGACAGTCCGGTGCTCAGGCGGTCAATCAGGAGCGGTACCTGCTCGCGCATCAAGGGCACTTCTTTGGCCAAGATGGGCACAATCAACAGCACCAGGCCCAGCAGTGTCAGCATAAACAGGAGTTCCACCACGATCACCGCGATGACCCGCGGCAAGCGTCCCTTGCCAAAGCGGTCCAGCCGGTTCACCAGTGGCGTGAGCGCATAGGCCAACACCGCTGCCACCACGAAGGGCGTCAGCACCGGTCCGAGCAGCCACAAGGCCAGGACCACCAGCGCGGCGATCAGGCACCAGGCCGATGCGCGTTTTTGGGTGTTGCTAAATTGCATAAATCCTTGGGTGCAGTGGGAGCGTGGCGTCAAAAGGCGCCGGGCAGCTAGCCTTTAGAATCTGGCTTGAATTCTATCGGGCCGGCAGGGTCAGCAGCACCCGCCACATCAGCCCCTCCAACCGACACGCCGCAGCAAAGCCTCCACTATGACCGATCCCCGTTCAGCCCCCATTCGCTACAAAGATGCAGGCGTAGACATCGATGCCGGAGACGCGCTGGTCGAACGCCTCAAACCGCTGGCCAGAAAAACCATGCGGGAAGGCGTGCTCGCGGGCATAGGCGGCTTTGGCGCGCTGTTTGAGATTCCCAAAGGCTACAAAGAGCCTGTGCTGGTCAGTGGCACCGACGGCGTAGGTACCAAGCTGAGGCTGGCCTTTGAATGGAACATGCACGACACGGTGGGCATTGATCTGGTGGCGATGAGCGTCAACGACGTCCTGGTGCAAGGCGCCGAGCCAATGTTTTTTCTCGACTACTTTGCCTGCGGAAAGCTTGATGTCGAAACCGCGGCGGCGGTGGTCGGCGGCATTGCCAAGGGATGTGAGTTGAGCGGCTGCGCCCTGATCGGCGGCGAGACG
>JANOLL010000111.1:0-11872 GCA_031419775.1 Polaromonas sp.
GTGTGACCAGACCTCTGGCACCGTGCCGGCTGTCAAGGGCGGCAAGATCAAGGCTTTTGCTGCGGCGGGTACGGCCAGGCTGCCTTCCCTGCCAGATGTGCCAGCGATTTCCGAAGCCGGTGTGGTCGGTTTTGACATTGCTATTTCATTCGGTTTGTACGCTCCCAAAGGCACCCCCAAGCCCGTACTGGATCAGCTTGCCAGCGCTCTGCAAAAAGCGGTTGTCGATTCCGATTTGCGCAAGCGCCTGGAGGGTATGGGCATCGCGGCTGTCGGCGTCGAGCGGGCCCGCCCGGAAGCGCTGCGCGCGCACCTGAAAAACGAAATCGAGACGCTGGGCGGCCTGCTCACCAGGGCCGGCGTGCAGCCCAACTGAATGGACCTACGCATTGCCCCCCATGCGGGTGCGCAATTCCGGTTTGCACCGTGAGCGACGTTGGCCCAATCACCGAAACGTCATCGATTAGGATGAACGACGCAGGCAGTCTGCGCAGGGAGCTTGAATCATGAAACGTCGGTCGCTGTTATGCGGTGCAGGTCTGGTGTTCACGGCAGGTCTCGCGCGAGCTGCTTACCCTGAAAAGCCGATCAGGATCATGGTGGCTTTTCCGCCCGGCAGCTCGACCGACATTATTGCGCGCACGCTGTCACTGCCCTTGGCAGAAGCGCTGGGGCAACCGGTGGTGATCGAAAACCGGCCTGGTGCCGGTGGCAACATCGGTACGCTGGCGGTAGCCCGTTCGGCACCTGACGGCTATACGTTTTTAATGCACAGCGTGGCGTATGCGGTCAACCCTTCGCTTTACGCCAAGGCAGGGTATGAAGTCGGCAAAGATCTGACAGGGGTTGCCATGGCGGCGGTGTCACCCAACATCCTTTATGTGCATCCGTCAGTCAAGGCTAACGATCTCAAGGAGTTGCTGGCACTGGCTAAAACCGAAAAGCTCAGCTATGCCTCATCGGGTAACGGCACCACCACTCATCTGGGCGCCGAGATGCTGTTTAAAAATCTGGCGCAGGTGGACGTGCTGCACGTGCCTTACTCACCGGCGGCTGCGGCCAATGCGGTGGTCAGTGGACAGGTGCCGCTGGGCTCCACCTCCATTCCACCGGTGGTCCAGCTCGTCAAGGCCGGCAAGGTCAGGCCGCTGGCCGTTACCAGTTTGAAACGCAGCGGGGCATTGCCCGATGTGCCGACAGTTGCTGAACTGGGGTATCCGGGTTTTGAAGCCAATACCTGGTTTGCCGTGCTGGCACCCACCGGCACCCCGCGCGACGTGCTGGATCGGATGAACCTTGAAATCAACAAAATCCTGCAAAACCGCAGCATCAACGAAGGCTTTGCAGCCCAGTCGCTGGAGGCCGTGCGCATGGACCGCCCGACGCTGGATGCCTACATCGCGCTGGAAGCCAAAAAATGGGCCGTAGTGGTGCAGCAGACCGGCGCCAAGGTCGACTAAGCACTTTTCATTCTGCATAACCTGAAGGTCTTAAATTGAAGCTCATCAGTTATCGGCCTAAGGGTCATTTGTCTGGCCCGGACTGCTACGGCGTGCTGCGGGATGAAGTGGTGGTGGAGATGCGCCAGTGCATGGTCGATGCGCCCGACTGCATCAACGAATTTGTGGCGGCAGCCAGCTCCCGGACGGGTTTGATGGCATCGATCGCCGTCAGCGCGGCGAGCGCAGCAGGCGTGCCGCTGGAACAGGTTCAGTGCTTGCCCTGCATTCCACGCCCGAGCAAGATCATTTGTCTGGGGGTCAATTACCACGATCACGCCGCCGAGGGCGGCAACAAGGTGGCCGACTATCCGGCCATTTTTTTTCGCGGTCCATCGTCGCTGCTCGCGCACGGCGCTGCCATCCCCATCCCGCCGATCTCAAGTTTTCTTGACTATGAGGCTGAACTGGCATTGGTGATAGGCCAAACCACTCGCAATGTTTCAGAAGCAGACGCGCTCGCTTCGGTGTTCGCTTACGCCTGTTTCAATGACGCCACTTTTCGTGACTACCAGCGTAAAACCTCGCAGTGGACGGTTGGCAAAAACTTCGACCAGACCGGTGGATTTGGGCCTTACCTGGTCACCGCCGATGAGCTGCCACCCGGTTGCAAGGGTTTACATATTGAGTCACGCCTGAACGGGCGCGTCATGCAGAGCGCGTCCACGACCGACATGGTGTTTCATGTGGCTCCCACGATTGCCATGATGTCGGCCTGCATGACCCTGGAGCCAGGCGACGTGATCGTGATGGGCACGCCGGCAGGCGTCGGCTATGCCCGCAAGCCGCCGGTATGGATGGTCGAGGGCGATACCATCGAAATTGACATCGAGGGTATTGGCGTTCTGGTCAATACCGTCAAACGCGACGTTCTGGCAGGGTCGGCTAGCGAGTCCGCCGCCTAGACGCCGCCCGCATCAATTGCGCTTGCAAGGGGTGCGGCGCCCGTTGTTTCAGCCAACGGAAAACTGAATTTCCCCACACCGCTTGCCACTGTCCGAGTGAGCGAACACACTCCCATGGCATGGTCCAGGCCGTGCTGGTGAAAATGCAGCAGTATTGAAAGACAAAGCATGACAAATAAGATTGGATGGATTGGTCTGGGTCGTATGGGCGAGGCCATGGTGAAACGCCTGCTCAAGGCCGGTCATCCGGTCAGCGTCTGGAACCGCACGGCGTCCAAGGCTGAGCCGCTGGTCGAGTACGGCGCGTCGATTGCTGCCGCCAAGCAAGACTTGGCCGGTTGCGAAGTGGTATTTACCATGGTGTCGACCACAGACGACCTCAAGGAAGTGCTGTTTGGTGTGGGCGGTCTGGTGACTGGAAGCGTCAAGCCCAAGGTGGTTGTCGACAGTTCGTCTATTTCTCAAGAGGGATCGGCCGAAATTCGCGAACGCCTCGAAGCGCTCGGCGTGGCTTATCTGTGTACGCCGGTATCGGGCAATGCCAAGGTGGCCAAGGCTGGCAAGTTGCTGATGGTTTCCAGCGGACCGCGCGCCCTTTACGACACTGCTGAGCCTTACCTGCAGGCGATGGCGCGCAAGGTGATGTGGGTCGGGGAGGGCGAACTGGCGCGCGTCTGGAAAATTGCGCACAACACCATGTTTGGCGTGGTGATTCAAAACCTCTGCGAGATCACGGTATTGGCTGAAAAAGCCGGGATTCCGCGGCATATTTTTTTAGAAAGCATCAATGACTCGGTGCTGGGCTCCATGTACACCCGCTACAAGACTCCGGTGCTGACCAACCTGACATTCGAGCATGTCACCTTCACGCCGAAGTTGTTGTTGAAAGATATGGACCTTGGCATGGCGGCCGCCAAAAGCTACGGCGTGGCGATGCCGGCTGCAGCGGCCACGCGTGAATCGGTGGCGCGTATGGTCGGCCACGGCCACGACGAGGTGGACTTCTCGATCCTGTTGGTCGAGACCGCCCGGGACGCCGGGCTTGAATTGAAGTCAGAAAATGTCCAGGTAAGCGACGGTCTGGAGTCCTGAGCCATGTCGGGCGCTTTGGGCGGCACTTCGCGAACATTGATTCGAGGCGCGACCATCATCACGATGGATACGCAGGGTGATCTGCCGCAGGGTGACATTCTGGTGACGGGCGACACGCTCACCGAGATTGCTCCCACGCTCCATGTTGACGACGCTGTGGTGGTCGATGCGACGGGCCATATCATCATCCCTGGGCTCATCAATGCCCACATGCACACCTGGCAAACTGCCTTGCGCGGGGTGGCTGCCAACTGGACGCTGCTGGAATATTTTAAAAAAATGCATGCCGGGCTGGCGACCGTGTTTGAGCCGCATGACTTGCACATCGCCACGCTGGTGGGTGCGTTGAACCAGCTCAACTGCGGTACCACCACGCTGGCCGACTGGTGCCACAACAACCCGACGCCCCAGCATAACGATGCTGCGGTCGCGGGTCTGCTGGCGTCTGGTATTCGCGCTGCCTTCTTTCACGGTACGGCCAAGCCCGATCCCAAACCGGGGCAAACTCCGTTCTGGGAGGTGCCGCATCCGCGCGCCGAGATCGAACGCCTGCTCAAGGCGCATCAGGGCCAGCCGCTGCTGAGTGTGCAGGCTGCCGTGCTGGGCCCGCACTATTCGACGCTGGAAGTGGCCCTGCATGACTTCGCCATGGCCAAGGACCTTGGGCTGATTGCCTCCATGCACCAGGGTGGCGGTCCCGCGCGCACCCCCGACGGCTGGGAAAAGCTTGAGGCGGCCGGGCTGCTGGGCGAGCACGTCAATATTGTTCATGGTCATGCGCTCAGTGATGCGCAGCTCAAGAATTTTTGCGCGCTGGGTATGAGCTTTTCGGTAGCGGCCGAAAATGAAATGACGCAGGGTCATGGCCATCCGATCACCGGCCGTCTGCGTACGTTTGGCAGAGCCCCCTCCCTTGGCGTTGATCTTGAAAGCGTCGTCAGCGGCGACATGCTGACCCAGGCGCGGGTTGCGCTGGGCATGCAGCGCAGCCTGGACAACCTGGCTTACCGTGAAGCGCATGCCAGCATTCCGCCAAGCTCTACCGTCACCACACGCGAAGCGCTGTCGTGGGTCACGCTTGAAGGCGCTCGCATGCTCAAGCAATCGCACCGCATTGGCTCGCTGGCAGCGGGCAAGCAGGCCGATCTGGTAATGATTCGCGCGACCGACCTGAACATGCAGCCCGTGCATGATACGGTCAACACGGTGGTCATGCAGACCACGCTGGCCAACATCGATAGCGTGATGGTGGCGGGCCGCTGGAAAAAACGCCACGGTCAACTGTTGGGGGTGAACCTGCAGCCGCATCTGGAGGCACTGCAGGCGTCGGGCGGAAAAATTACCCAAGCCATGACGCTATCAATTAAATAGCAATGAACACACGTATTTAATGGGCTATGACCGGTTTTATATTCAATATAGGAGACAAACCATGAAACGCTTTTTTCTTGTTGGTGTGATCGCCCTGGCAGCGGCCACAGCTTGGGCCCAAACGCCTCCAAGCGGGGCGGGACAGGACTACCCGAACAAGATCATCAAGATTGTTGTGCCATTTACTGCGGGCAGTGCCACCGACATCATGGCCCGCATCATGGGCGAGCGGCTCAGCGCCAGCATGGGTCAAGCGGTAGTGGTGGAAAACCGGCCCGGCGCCGGCGGTACGCTGGGCGCCGCGCAGGTCGCAAAAAGTGACCCGGACGGCTATACGCTGTTGGTGGTGTCCACTGGGCATGTGGTCAACCCTGCGTTGTACGGCAGCTTGCCCTATGACACGGTGGCTGACTTTGCCGGCGTGTCCCCGCTGGCTGCCCTACCGAGCGTCTTGGTGGTCGGAGCGGGCAGCCCCATCAATTCCGTCAACGAGCTGATTGCCGCTGCCAAGGCCAAGCCCGGGCAATTGAACTATGCATCAGCCGGTGTGGGTAGTGCCACGCATGTCAACGCCGAGAAATTTCGCAACGCCTCGGGTACGCAAATCACGCACATTCCCTTCAAGGGCACGCCGGAGACGATTGTCGAAGTCAGTTCCGGACGGGTTGATTTCATGTTCACGCCGGTCCTTGCATCGATCCCCTCGATTCGCGACAACCGCCTGAGGGCGCTGGCCGTCAGCACCGCCAGGCGATCTACGGCGCTACCTGAGGTGCCAACAGTCGCCGAGGCGGGCATTCCGGGTTTTGTATTTGATTTCTGGATTGGCCTGCTGGCACCTGCCAAGACGCCACGTCAGGTGGTCAACAAACTCAATGCAGAAGTGCGCAAGATCATGACCCAGCCTGATGTGATGGAAAGAATGACCAAACTCGGCGCCGAGCCTTTGCCTATGACGCCCGAGCGTTTTGACGCCTACATCAGGGAAGAATTCACTACCCTTGGCGCCATCATGAAGGCGGCACCTAAGTGAATAGGGCCCCCACGCTTGTCGCTTCGCGTACTGCGCTGCCCCCCGAGGGGGCCGCTGCGCCTGCGGCCTGGCAAAGCCAGTTTCGCGGCCCCTGCTTGATGGGGTACAGCCTGCTCTACAGTGTTTTGACCATGGCTAGGGTAACCTAATGGCGACTCGTGGAATTGACCTGAAGCTGAACGGTCGTGCTCGTACGGTGCACGCTGAAGAAAACACGCCGCTGTTGTATGTGCTGCGTAACGAATGCGGCCTGAAAGGGACGCGTTATGGTTGCGGCGCCAGCCAGTGTGGGTCGTGTCATGTGCTGCTGGACGGCGCATCGGTGCCAGCTTGTGATACGCCCTTGTGGGCTGCTGAAGGCAAGTCTGTGGTAACGGTTGAAGGCCTGGGCGATGGCACAGCGCTGCATCCGCTGCAGCAGGCGTTTATCGATGAGCAGGCCGCCCAATGCGGCTATTGCCTGTCGGGAATTCTGGTGACCGCCGCAGCCCTGTTGCAACGTCACCCCCAACCGTCAGACAGTCAGGTGCGCGAGGCGCTCGATCCGCACCTGTGCCGCTGCGGGTCGCACAACCGCATTGTGCGGGCCATCATGCGTGCTGCCGATCTCATGGCCACTGACAGGGGCGCAGCATGAGTAGCGTACCGCCTATGACGCCGCCCGTGTTGCCGGGCAGCCTCCACACCAACCGCCGCCTGTCGCAGTGGTTGTCGATGCATGCTGACGGTACCGTGTCGGTGCGCAGCGGCAAGGTCGAGCTGGGTCAGGGCATCAGCACTGCGCTGGCCCAGATCGTGTCTGAAACACTGGGCATCGCCCTGTCGCGCATCCGAATGGTGGCGGCCAGTACCGCGGGTAGTCCCAATGAAGCCGTGACGGCAGGCAGCCTGTCGGTGCAGGATTCCGGCAGTGCATTGCGTCAGGTCTGCCGGGAAGCGCGCGCGATATACCTGCAAGCCGCCGCCGCGGAGCTCGGACTGACGTCGTCTCAAGTAGACGCATTGGAAGTCGTCGACGGCAACATTGCTTGCCGGAGTGATCACGGCATCGATGGCAGCAAGACCACCAGCTACTGGGCACTTGCCGACGATGGCTTGCTAAACCGGGAGGCTTCTGGCGCGGTCGACCCGAAAGAGGTTAAGGCCGCGCCCGCTGGCGGACCGCCCGTGCAGCGACTGGACATTCCGGACAAGGTCAGCGGACGTCCGCGCTTTATTCACGACATGACCTGGCCAGAGATGTTGTATGGCCGCGTGGTGCATCCGCCTTCGCCTGGCGCTACCTTGCTGGAAGTGGATCTGGCGGCCGTGCATGCCATGCCTGGGGTGGTGACCACCGTGCGCGATGGCAATTTTCTGGGCGTGATTGCCGGTGATGAGTTCTCGGTGGTTCGGGCGCTCGCCAAATTGGCTGCCACGGCGCATTGGCAAGAACTCAGTGCCTTGCCGGACTCGCACGACATGCCCGCTTTCTTGCGTGCACAACCAGTCGAGACCGTCGTGGTGGCTGAGAAAAAGTCTGTATCTACAAGCGCCGTCGCCCAGCACTTTTCTGCCGCCTACTCGCGCCCGTTTTTGGCCCATGCGTCCATCGCACCGTCGTGCGCCGTAGCGCGTTACCAGCTTGAGCCCGCGTCCTTGGAGGTTTGGACCCACAGCCAGGGGATTTACCACCTGCGTGCGGACCTGGCGCTGGTGTTTGGCATACCTGCAGACAACATCACTGTGCAGCATGTCGAAGGAGCCGGGTGCTACGGCCACAATGGCGCAGACGACGTGGCCTGCGATGCAGCCTTGTTGGCCCGGGCGGTGCCCGGACGGACGGTGCAGTTGCAGTGGACGCGCGCGGATGAACTTGGTTGTTCGCCGTTTGGCGCGGCCATGTCGGTACAGCTCACGGCTGACGTCGATGCCGCCGGCCGCATTGTTGACTGGCAGCATGAGGTCTGGTCGACCGGGCACAGCATGCGCCCTGGCCGTAGCCCTATCCCGATACTGCTGGCCGCCACGTTGCTTGAAAAGCCGTTTGCCAAACAGATTGCTGTCAACATGCCCATCGCGACGGGCGGCGGCGCCGATCGCAACTCGGTACCGCTGTACGATTTTGCGCAGTGGCGCGCCGTCAGCCACCGTACGCTGACCATGCCGATTCGCACGTCTTCGCTGCGTTCGCTGGGGGCACACTGCAATGTTTTCGCGGCCGAGTCCTTTCTTGATGAGATCGCCAATGAGCTCGGCGTTGATCCACTGGCCTTCCGCTTGCGCCACCTGACCGACCCACGCGCTAGGGCGGTACTTGAAGCTGCTGCCCAGAAGGCCGATTGGTCAAACCGCAAGACTGTCAACGCCGGCGTAGAGGGGCGCGGCATGGGCCTGGCCTTTGCCAAATACAAAAATACCGGGGCTTACTGCGCGGTGGTGGCGCAGCTCGATGCCGGGCATGAGATACGCGTCAACAAATTGTGGATAGCGGTGGACGTGGGTCGTGTCGTCAATCTTGACGGTGTGCACAACCAGATCGAGGGCGGAGCGATCCAGACTGTGAGCTGGGTGCTCAAGGAAGCGGTGAAGTTTGACCGTACCCGCATTCTCAGCAACAGCTGGGAGACTTACCCAATCCTGCGTTTTTCCGAGGTGCCGGAAGTGGCGGTCAACATCATCGATCGGCCCGACCATCCCTCAGTGGGCGCAGGCGAGGCGACCCATGGTCCGGTGGCAGCTGCGATGGCCAATGCCCTGGCCGATGCTCTCGGTGTGCGCGCACGCCATTTGCCCCTGAGTATGGACAACGTGACCCAGGCGGCGATGGCCTGATGCCCATGTTGCTGCGCGTCAATATCTTCAATACCTCAAGCAATCTGCCGCTGCTGGCTGCTGTCGACAAAGGTTGCTTTGCCCGACGCGACCTGACGATTGAAATCCAGAACACGCCCAACTCAGACGAGCAACGCGCGGGGTTGGCGGCAGGCAAATTCGACATCGCGCATGCAGCGGTTGACAACGCTGTGGCCATGATTGAGGCGGGAGGCGACGCGGTGGTCGTTTCGGGCGGTGACGCCGGTATGAACGACTTCATGGTACGCGCCGAGATCCAGTCGATGGCCGACCTGCGCGGAAAATGTCTTGCAGTCGATGCACCCAACACCGCCTATGCGCTGGCAGCCAAGAAAATCCTCAAGCTCAATGGCCTGCTTGAAAGCCGCGACTACAGTGTCAAGCTGGCTGGCGGAACCGGTCCACGCTCGGCGGCGATGGTGGCCGATTCGCAATTGGCTGCCGGCATGATCAACCCGCCGTTTTCGTTCTCGGTGCGCGAGAAAGGGCTCAAGAGCCTGGGCACCCAGTTCGACCTGCTCGGTCCATACCAGGCGACCGGTGCCTATGTGATGCGACAGTGGGGCCTTGCCAACGCAGACGCCTTGACGCGCTACCTGGCGGCCTACATCGAAGGCCACCGCTATGCGATGGATCCGGCATACCGGGGCGATATGCTTGCCTTGTTGACCCATAGCTTCAAGCTGTCTGGCTTGGCGGCCGAGGCCACTTATGCGGCGTTGGTCTCGCCTGGTTCGGGCCTGGCACCCGATGCGCGTTTTAACAGCGAAGGCTTCATGGCCGTGTTGGCCATTCGTGCCGAGATGGAAGGCATGTGGGATGGCACCCCGCCTGCGCCGGAAAAATACCTTGACCTGTCGTATTACGAGCGTGCCCTGGCCAGCCTGAAGGAGTGATTCATGGACCATCCCCAGCGACTTCCCGAGCTTGATGTCGCCGCCATCACCGACACCGCCAAGAAGATTCATTTCATCGGGGTCGGCAAGATGGGCATGCCGATGGCGCGGCATTTTTTGGCTGCAGGTCATACCGTCAGTGTCAGTGACCCCAGCGCCGACCGTCTGCGACTGGCCACTGTGCAGGGTCTGAAAGCCTGTGATGACGCCGCTGCCGCTATCGCGGGCGCAGAGGTGATTTTTTCGTCCCTCCCGCATGACGACGCGCTGCGTGCCGTGTCCGAGCAGGTCGCTCGCAGCGCGCGCCGGGGCAGCACCTTTGTCGATACCAGCACGGTGTCCCAGCAGGCATCGCGCTACGCTGCCGCGCAGTGTGACGCGGCGGGTCTGCATTACTTGCGAACAACGGTATCGGGCAACAACACCATGGCTGAGGCAGCCCAACTGACCGTCATGGCTTCTGGTCCACGGGAAAGCTACGATGCGCTGCTTCCGATTCTCGGGCTGCTCGGATCCCAGCAATTTTACCTCGGTGATGCGGAGCAGGCGCGTCTGATGAAGCTGGTCGTCAACTTGTTGATTGCCCAGACCAGCGCCATGCTGTCTGAAGGCCTGGCGCTTGGCCGCAAGGGCGGGCTGGACTGGCAAGACATGTGGCGCGTCTTGAGCGCCAGCGCAGTGGGATCGCCCATCCTGAAGGCCAAGGCGGTACAGCTCAGCAAACGAGATTTCACCCCCACCTTCACGGTTGAACAGATGATCAAGGATCTGGGCCTGATTCTGGATGCCGGTGCAGCCAGCCACGTGCCACTCGCTCAAACCGCCATCACCTTGCAGCTGATGCAGGCAGCCACGGCGCAAGGCGATGCGCTGGAGGACTATGCAAGCATTATCAAGACGGTCGAGCGCAGCGCCGGACTCACCGTGGATATGAGCTGACACTATGAAAAGCTTTGTCTACAACGGGCAACCCGCACGCGTGGTGTTTGGCGCGGGCAGTCTGCAGCATCTGGGCCGCGAGATCGAGATGCTCGGTGCTCGCAAGGCGCTGATCCTGTCTACCCCAGAGCAACGCGCCTCTGCCGAGGCCATCGCCGACCTGCTGGGCCCACGCGCCGCTGGTGTGTTTGACCGGGCCGTGATGCACGTGCCGATCGAAACCGCTCGTGACGCGCGTGAGATGGCCCGCAGGTTGAGTGCCGACTGCGCGGTGGCGATTGGCGGTGGCTCAACCACCGGCCTGGGCAAGGCGATTGCTCTGGATTCAGGTCTGCCGATACTGGCCATTCCCACCACCTATGCCGGCTCTGAAATGACGCCCATCTTTGGCATCACCGAAGCGGGCATGAAAAAAACCGGCAGAGACTTTCGCGTCCTGCCACAGGTGGTGATTTACGACCCCGAACTCACGCTCAGCTTGCCGGTTGGGCTGAGCGTAACCAGCGGCATCAATGCGATTGCACATGCGGCGGAAGGCCTCTACGCCCAGGACTGCAACCCCATCATGAATTTGATGGCAAAAGAGGGTATAGCCAGCATGGGACGAGCGCTACCAGCTATAAAAAAAGTAGCAAATGACATGCAGGCCAGAGGGGACGCCTTGTACGGCGCCTGGCTCTGCGGCACGGTGCTGGGGAACGTCGGCATGGCCTTGCATCACAAGCTGTGTCACACCCTGGGCGGCAGTTTTAATTTGCCGCATGCCGAGACCCACACCATCGTGTTGCCGCATGCGTTGACCTACAACGCCGCAGCGGCGCCCGAGGCCATGCAGGCTATTGCTACGGCGCTCAATGGCCGCAGCGCGGGGCAGTCGGTGTTTGACCTTGCGCGCGACAACGGCGCGCCTGTGGCCTTGCGCGACATCGGCATGACGGAAGCCGACCTCGACCGCGCCTGTGAGATTGCCATGCAGAACCAGTACCCCAACCCCAGGCCCCTGGAGCGTGATGCGATCCGTCAGTTGCTCCAGAATGCATTTGAAGGATTGCGGCCAGAGCAGTGACCTTGTTCGGCTCGGATTACCCTTACCGCACAGGTGAAGACCACGTCACCGGGTTACGTGAATATGGATTTTCTGCAGCCGATTTGCAGGCCATAGAGCGCGGTAACGCATTGCCTCTGTTGCCGCGCTGGAACACCTGATTCGTTCTGATAGATTGGATTTAAAAAGGAGATAAAGATGGAACTTCCAAAAGTACGTCGGGTCGTCACAGGTCACGATGATGCCGGAAAAGCCAT
>JANOLL010000112.1:0-2326 GCA_031419775.1 Polaromonas sp.
CGTATAACTTATCAATCGCAGCCAGTCTGCGGCTTTTCTCTAGAGGAGAACCATGAACAAACTCAACAAAGTGGCAATGTTGTTTGCTTCCGCAGCGCTTGCTACCGCCGCTGGTGCACAAACTATCGACAACTGGAAAAATGGTACCAACGAGCTGGTTTGGAAAAACGGCACTAACGAGTTGTGCTGGCGTGATGCCAACTGGACTCCTGCCACGGCGGCTCCTGGCTGCGATGGCGCGATTGTTCCGCCACCTCCTGCACCTCCTCCTGCCCCAGCCCCGATTGCAGCACCTGCTCCACGTCCTGCTCCACCTCCTCCTGCCCCAGCACCGGCACCGGCTACTGTTGCAACCAAGGTCACTTACGCTGCTGATGCTTTCTTTGACTTCAACAAGTCCGTGATCAAGCCTGAAGGCAAAGCCAAGCTGGATGACTTGGTCAGCAAGATCAAAGGCATCAATCTGGAAGTCATTATTGCTGTGGGTCACACTGACTCCGTCGGCAGCGACGCTTACAATCAGAAGCTGTCGGTGCGTCGTTCTGAAGCCGTTAAAGCCTACTTGGTGTCCGCAGGTATTGAGAAAAATCGCGTGTACACCGAAGGTAAGGGCGAGAAGCAGCCAGTTGCAGACAACAAAACTGCCGAAGGCCGTGCTAAAAACCGCCGCGTTGAGATCGAAGTGGTTGGAACCCGCGCCAACAAGTAACCTTGTTTGGACAGCTTAAAAACCGCGCCTCGGCGCGGTTTTTTTATGCTCAAGTAATAATCAAGCGATGTCTATGACTACCAATTTTGATCCGGCTGAACTCGCTAAATTCTCAGAGCTCGCTCATCGGTGGTGGGACACCGAAAGCGAATTTCGTCCGCTGCATCAGATCAACCCACTACGCCTGGCATGGATCAACGACTTCGTTCCTCTCAACAACCTCCGCGTTCTCGACGTCGGTTGCGGGGGAGGCATTTTGGCCGATTCGATGGCCCGTAAAGGCGCGAATGTTTTAGGCATTGATTTGTCTACCAAAGCACTTAAAGTCGCACAACTTCACGCACTTGAAGCGCAAACCGAAGGTGTGCAGTATCAGGAAATCAGTGCTGAAGCCCTTGCTATAGAGCAGCCTTGCAGTTTTGATGTGGTGACCTGCATGGAAATGCTGGAGCACGTACCAGATCCAGCTTCTGTCGTCAGGGCTTGCGCTGCGTTGGTTAAACCCGGCGGGCATGTGTTTTTTTCCACCATCAACAGGAATGCCAAGTCCTTCCTGTTTGCAATCGTGGGCGCGGAGTATGTACTCGGTTTACTGCCACGCGGGACCCATGAATATGCCAAATTGATCAAACCCAGCGAATTGGCGAGCTATTGCCGCTCAGTTGATCTTGACCTTTTACACACCAAAGGCATGCAATACAACCCCTTGAGTCGTCGCTATTGGCTTGACCGCGATACCAGCGTCAACTACATGTTTGCGACAACCAAAGCCGTGAGCTGATCGGTTTCTGAGGATCTTCACAATGTTTAGAAATATCGATGCTGTACTGTTTGACCTGGATGGCACTTTAATAGACAGCGCACCCGACCTGGGCGCTGCGGCGGACAAGATGCGTACCGATCGCGGTTTAGCCTCATTGCCGCTGGCGCAATATCGTCCCATGGCTGGCGCTGGTGCCCGTGGGATGATTGGGGTAGCCTTTGGCGTGACGCCTAAGCATGCCGAATTTGAATCGCTCAAAGAAGAGTTCTTTGCCAATTATGAAGCTCGCATGACGGTGAGCACTTACGCATTTGAGGGCGTCGCGGAGTTGATCGCTGCCATCAGCCACTCCGGACTTAAATGGGGAGTCGTGACGAATAAATCCGAACGTTTCACTCTTCCGCTTACGCGATCCATGCCTCTTTTTAGCAGCGCGCAAACCATCATCAGCGGCGACACCACACCCCATGCCAAGCCGCACCCCGCGCCTTTGCTGGAAGCTGCACGACAGCTCAATGTGGCGGCTGATCGATGCGCTTATGTCGGAGATGATGAGCGAGACATCATTGCAGGACGTGCTGCCGGCATGCCAACCGTAGCGGCAGCTTATGGGTATCTAGGTGCCGCGGCAGATATTGCTGACTGGAATGCTGATGCCACCATCGTTTCACCTTCTGAGCTCTTGCAATTACTTCAAATGGCCTAAAATACAGGCTTGGGGCTGCATTGGTTTCGACGTGGGTTCGGACGCGGTGTGGTGCATGTCGAGCTGAGTGTGCTCGTAAAACTGATTCAAACAAACTAACTGCAAACGACGAACGTTTCGCACTCGCTGCTTAATTGCCAGTGAGCTT
>JANOLL010000113.1:0-6223 GCA_031419775.1 Polaromonas sp.
CCCTCGGCCCATGCGTCGGCCCATTCAATCCACAGGACCTTGGAAATACGGGATTGCATTGCGCGCAGACTGCGGCGACGATAGGGGGCTAAAAAGGAGACAAGCATGCACAAACTGTTTGGTGGCCAGCCCCGGCGTTTCTGGCTGGTTGCGATGTTGGCCGCACCGCTGTGGGCCGGCGCGCAGGGTGCCTACCCGAGTCGCCCCATTGTCATGATCGTGCCCCAAGCCGCGGGCGGCACCAATGATATCGTTGGACGCATCGTCAGCCAGAAGCTGGGGGAGGTGATGAACGCTTCGGTGGTTGTGGAAAATCGACCAGGCGCCGGGGGCAACATTGGCACCCAGGCGGCTGCCAGAGCGACAAAAGATGGTTACACCCTGCTGATGACGATCAGCAGCAGCCAGGCCATCAACCCGGCCCTGTATAAAAACCCGGGCTTTGATCCGGTGGCTGATTTCAAGCCCATCAGCCTGATTGGCGCGGTGCCCAATGTGCTGCTGGTACACCCTTCGTTTCCGGCCAAGTCGGTGGCCGAACTGGTGACCTTGGCCAAGAGCAAACCTGGGCAGTATCAGTACGCGTCAGCGGGCAATGGCACGCTGAACCATCTGCTCGGCGAGATGCTGGGCAGCATGACCGGCACCACGCTTCAGCATGTACCCTACAAGGGCGTGGCACCCGCGCTCAATGACGTGCTGGGCGGGCAACTGCCCATCTTATTCGCCAGCTTGCCGTCTTCGCTGGCGCATATCAAGGCTGGCAAGCTGCGTGCACTGGCCGTGAGCGGCACCGCGCGCTCACCGGTGCTGCCAGATATCCCCACCATCGCCGAAACCGTTTCCGGCTACAGCGGTACGCTCTGGATTGGACTGTTTGCGCCGGTCGGCGTACCAGCAGAGGCACTGGCCCGATTGCAGGATGGCATGGGCAGGGCACTGGCCACCAAAGACTTGCGCGACAAACTCGAGCTGCAGGGTGTGGAAATGGCGGGAACGCCCGAGCGCCCGGTTTCACCCGAACAGTTTGCCACCTTACTCAATGAAGACATCGTCAAGTGGGCGCGAATCGTCAGATCCTCTGGCGCATCGGTTGATTGACGGTTGCCTATCGCCCGCCCCACTTACTGCATGAAGGCCGAGCCATGAAAACCCAGATTCCCAGCCCCGACGCCTACCAGGAGATGCGCGAGGCGCTGCGCGGCATGCTGACGTCTTTTGATTCTGCCTACTGGCAGAAAGTCGACCACGAGCGCGGCTACCCAGAGGCCTTTGTCAAAGCGCTGACCGAAGCGGGCTGGCTGGCGGCGCTGATTCCGGCTGAATACGGCGGATCAGGTCTGGGCCTGACCGAAGCCTCGGTGATCATGGAAGAGATCAATTTTGCCGGCGGTAACGCTGGTTCCTGTCACGGCCAGATGTACAACATGGGCACCTTGCTGCGCCATGGCTCGGACGTGCAAAAAAAACTTTATTTGCCAAAGATCGCAAGCGGCGAGTGGCGCCTGCAGTCCATGGCCGTGACCGAGCCGACTACCGGAACCGACACCACCCAACTCAAGACCACGGCGGTGAAAAAGGGCGACCGTTATGTGGTGAACGGCCAGAAGGTCTGGATCTCGCGAATTCAGCACTCCGACCTGATGATCCTGTTGGCCCGCACGACCGCGCTGGCCGAGGTCAAGAAAAAATCCGAAGGCATGTCGATTTTCATCGTCAACCTGAAGGACGCGATAGGGCATGGCATGACGGTGCGGCCGATTGCCAACATGGTCAACCATGAAACCAATGAAGTGTTTTTTGACAACCTCGAAATCCCCACTGAAAACCTGATTGGAGAAGAAGGCAAGGGCTTCAAATACATTCTTGACGGCTTGAACGCAGAACGCACCCTGATTGCGGCGGAATGCATAGGCGATGCCTACTGGTTTGTCGACAAGGCGCGGCACTACGCTAGTGAACGTGTGGTGTTCAATCGTCCCATAGGCCAGAACCAGGGTGTGCAGTTCCCGATAGCCGACAGCTATATCGAAACCGAAGCAGCCAACCTGATGCTCTTCAAGGCGTGCCAGCTTTTCGATGCCGGTCAGCCCTGTGGCGCCGAGGCCAACATGGCCAAATATCTGGCTGCCAAGGCCTCATGGGAAGCCGCCAATGTGTGTCTGCAGACCCATGGAGGTTTTGGCTTCGCCAATGAATACGACGTCGAGCGCAAGTTTCGCGAAACCCGCCTATATCAGGTTGCACCGATTTCCACCAACCTGATTTATTCGTATGTAGCCGAGCATCTGCTCGGGTTGCCGCGTTCGTTTTGAAGGTAAGTACCATGACCGGACCCACAGCTCAAAACCGACCGCGCCCCCTCGATGGCATCACGGTTGTCTCGCTCGAGCACGCTATTGCCGCGCCGTTTTGCACTCGGCAGCTTGCCGACCTCGGCGCCCGCGTTATCAAAATTGAGCGACCTGGGACCGGTGACTTCGCGCGGGCCTATGACCAGCGCGTGGAAGGCCTGGCCTCGCATTTTGTCTGGGTGAACCGCTCCAAAGAAAGTCTGACGCTCGACCTCAAGCAGCCCGCAGCATTGGCGGTCCTCAAACAGTTGCTGGCCAAGGCTGACGTGCTGGTGCAAAACCTGGCGCCCGGCGCGACCTCGCGTATGGGTCTGGGGTTTGATGATCTGTGTGTCGCCTATCCCAAACTGATTGTTTGCGATATTTCTGGCTATGGCGACGACGGCCCGTACCGGGACAAAAAGGCCTACGACCTGCTGATTCAAAGCGAGGCGGGTTACCTGTCGGTGACCGGAACACCGGACGAGCCGAGCAAGTCGGGCAACTCGATTGCCGACATCGCTGCGGGCATGTATGCCTACACCAGCATTTTGGCTGCCCTGCTGCAGCGCGACCGCCAGGGAGGAACGGCTCAGGGATCGCACATTGATGTGTCCATGCTCGAGTCCTTGACAGAGTGGATGTCTTACCCGATGTACTACGCCTACGCCGGAGCGGCCCCACCTCCACGCAGCGCGGCCACGCATGCCACCATTTATCCCTACGGACCTTTTGCGGCGGGCGATGGCGGCACCGTCATGCTGGGGCTGCAAAATGAACGCGAGTGGCGGGTGTTTTGTGACGTGGTGCTGGCTCAAAGTCATCTCGCAACCGACCCGCGTTTCGACAGCAATGCCAAGCGTAACGAGAACCGCAACGCGCTCAGAGCCATCATTTTGGAGGCCTTTGCCGGCATGACGACCGCACAAGTGACCAGCAAGCTTGATGAGGCGCAAATTGCCAACGCCCGTATGAACAGCATGGCCGAGCTGTGGGCCCACCCCCAGCTTCAGGCGCGAGACCGATGGCGCCAAGTCGAGACGCCCGCAGGGGCGATTCCGGCCTTGTTGCCGCCGGGCCGCATGAGCAGTTTCGACTACCGCATGGATGCCATCCCGGCCGTGGGTCAGCACACCCACGCCATCTTGCAGGAAATCGGGCACGACCACGACAGCATCGCCGCCATGCAGAAACTAGGTGCTATTTAATTCATAGCATTGTGTGTAGGTGTTACGCTGGCTGAGGCCGAATTTAGCTTAAAAAATACGGAGTCATGATGAACCCCAGCGCTACCGCTCAACTGGCCGCTTTTGCCGCCGGTTTGAAATTTGAGGACATTCCGGAACCGGTGGTGCACAAGGCCGAAGACCTGTTTGTGGACTGGTTTGGGTCGGCGCTGGCCGGCAAGGGCGCGCGCGCGGTAGAGACCATCACGACTTTCGCAGCCAGCATGGGACCGTCAGACGGTGCCGCAGAGGTGCTGATCCATCGCCGTCGCAGCAGCGCCTATTTTGCGGCCATGGCGAATGCCGCAGCGTCGCACGTGGCGGAGCAGGACGATGTGCACAACGGCTCGGTGTTTCACCCGGCCACGGTGGTGTTTCCGGCAGCGCTGGCCATGGCGCAAACGTTGGGCAGCAGCGGTCGGCAGTTGCTGACGGCGTCGGTAGCCGGGTATGAAGTCGGGATTCGGGTCGGTGAATTTCTGGGACGCTCGCATTACAAGGTTTTTCACACTACTGGCACGGCCGGCACACTGGCTGCTGCCGCTGCAGCAGGCAGCTTGCTGGGTTTGACTCCGGCGCAGATGCAGCATGCCTTCGGTTCAGCCGGCACGCAGTCGGCAGGGCTGTGGGAGTTTTTGCGCACCGCTGCTGATTCCAAACAGCTGCACACCGCGCACGCGGCAGCTGCCGGCCTCATGTCGGCTTGCCTGGCGCGTGACGGTTTCACAGGTGCCGCCCAAATTCTGGAAGGCCCGCAGGGCATGGCAGCGGGCATGTCCAGCGATGCCGACCCCGCCAGGCTGGTTGCCGGTCTGGGCACGCGCTGGGCTACGGCTGAAACCTCGTTCAAATACCATGCGTCCTGCCGCCACACCCATCCCGCGGCTGATGCGCTGCTACAGGTGATGCAGGTGCACCAGCTCGTACCCGCTGACCTGGCACGGGTCGTGGCCCATGTTCACCAGGGCGCCATCGACGTGCTGGGTCCGGTTGTCAAGCCTGCCAGCGTGCACCAGAGCAAGTTTTCCATGGGTACCGTACTTGGCTTGGTGGCACGCTTCGGTCATGCCGGTCTGGTCGAATTCGACCAGCATTTCCAGGAGGAACTCACCGTCAGCCTGCGCGAGAAAGTCGAGATGGCATTGGATGCCGAGGTCGACGCCGCCTATCCCAAGCGCTGGATAGGAAAAGTCACTGTCACCACCACCGATGGCCGCGTTCTGCAGGGCCGAGTGGATGAACCCAAGGGCGATCCCGGCAATACCTTGAGTCGTCAAGAGATCACCGACAAGGCCCTGCGGCTGGCAGCTTTCAGCAGCGCCGCAACGCCATCCGAGATGCAGGCTGCCGTTGATGCTTTGTGGCGAGTGGCGCAGTGGCCGCGTGTGGGTGCCTTGCTGGGCGGTGCCAGGTGAGTGGCTTTTCCAACCCACTTCTGGCGTCGGCGCGCTCTTTCCTGTTTGTTCCGGCTACTCGCCCCGAACGTTTTGCCAAGGCGCTTGGTTCAGGCGCTGACGCAGTCATCATCGACCTCGAAGACGCGGTGGCGCCAGCCAGCAAGAACTCGGCCCGGCAATCGCTTGCGCAGGCTTGGCCTGGCTTGTCTGCAGCCGAGCGAGCCCGGATTTTGATACGCATCAATGCTGCCGCCACATCCTGGCATGGTGAAGACTTGAAACTTCTGGCCGACCTGCGCGTGGCTGGCGTGATGCTGCCGAAAGCTGAACAGGCCAGCCAACTGTCCCAGGTGGTGGCATCTTTAGGCTCCGGCTGTTCGCTGGTGCCGCTGATTGAATCGGTCGCCGGGCTTGACGCGGCAGACGCTCTGGCGCGTGGTCCCCAGGTGCTGCGGCTGGCCTTCGGCAACCTTGACTTTCAGGCCGACGCGGGTCTGGCCTGCGGACCTGATGAACCCGAGCTGGCGTCTGTGCGCATGGCCGTGGTGCTGGCTTCGCGTCGGGCGGAGCTCACGTCACCGATCGATGGCGTGACAGCGGGCACGCAAGATACCACCCAGCTCGCGCGGGATGTACAGCGCAGCCGAAGCGGAGGATTCACGGCCAAGCTCTGCATCCATCCGACCCAGGTCGACATGGTCAATATCGCCTTCAGCCCGTCACCGGCTGAACTGGAATGGGCGCGCCGGGTATTGGCTGCCAGCGAGGCGGCAGGCGGTGACGTGGTCAGCCTGGATGGCCGCATGGTTGACGCGCCCGTGCTGCGGCTCGCGCAACGCATGCTGGCGCGGCATGCTGTAACAAATCCTTGAGATTTAATCTGGCAGCAGCGTGCGAATGCGGGTATTCGTCGATGGCATTACTTGCCTGAGCGCCCCATACTTTGACCAATCACCCGGAGACCCCCATGAATTCAAAACGCCAAACCCTGATGCTGGCCTGTGCAGCAGCATTTTCTTTCTCCCACGCAACGCTGGCCCAGGCCCAGGCCCAAGCCGTGTTCCCGGACAAGCCCATCTCGCTGGTCGTACCTTTTGCCGCGGGTGGCCCCACCGACGTGGTGGCCCGGATGATCGCTATTCCGATGGGCAAGGCTCTGGGTCAGACGGTACTGGTCGAGAACGCAGTGGGTGCGGGGGGCACCATCGCCGCCACGAAGGTGGCGCGTTCCACACCCAACGGCTACACCATTTTTATTCACCATATG
>JANOLL010000114.1:0-2737 GCA_031419775.1 Polaromonas sp.
CCCTTGTTGATCGTCGCTCTTGTCAGGGTGCAGCTTCCGTTGCTAACTGTCAAACAGCGTGCCGTGACGCCGGGCGAGATGCTGCCGAGCACCGTGGCGCCGGGCACAGCTGTCCAAGGAGTTGTTGTGGGGTTACCAATAGTCACGATAGCCGAAGCACGCCGCTCCAGGTGCCGGAGCCCTGGCAATTGAGCACGCGCACCGGAATCAGCGAGACACCCTTGGCCACACCCCAGGTGGTACCCCCCACCGTGCCGGCGACGTGCGTGCCGTGGCCGTTGCAGTCGCTGGTGCCGTTGCCATCGGTTATCGCTGTGAAGCCGGGCTGCACTCGGCTGTTGTAGAACTCGGTGTGCGTCGCGAGAATCCCGGTGTCGATGATGAAGGCGTGCACGCCCGCGCCGGTGTAGTCGTAGTGATAATGGGTGTCGATGAGTCGAGAGGTTTCGTCGATGCGGTCCAGCCCCCAAGTTGCACTGCCCTGCATTTGCGTCGACGACAACTTGGTTTCATTGAGTGAAACCGTCTGGTCCTGCTCGATGTAGTTCACATTCGGATTGTTGCGGATACCCTGCAGCGCTGCGTCAGGAAGACTGGCGGCAAAGCCCTTAATGGCGCTGCTGTAGGTGTGGTGTAGCTGCCCGCCGGAGGCGCGCATCAGGTTGGCGGCTTCCGCAGCAGGATTGGTGACCCTGTCCCAGAACACCACAATGTAGCGCCCGGGAATCGGCTTCGATAGTGCGTAGGGATGGGCGGCCGGAGGATTGACCACCTGGGCGACGGCTGGCGCGCCAACGGTGAGCACTGTCGCGGACACGCCGAGCGCCAGGAGGCGGGCGAGGAAAGTTGGTTTCATGATGACCCCGATATGCTGGGAACAATGAAAAAGCACCTTCCATTCTGTGCTTCTGATGCAGGGGGGTCAAGCCATTATTGGCCTACACGTCGCTGCGTCTGAGGCGTGAAGCGTCCCAGTCGGCAGGTAAAATCACTCGACTATGGCAGGCAGCACCTTCGGCAACCTCTTTGCAGTCACCAACTTTGGTGAATCCCACGGCCCCGCCATTGGCTGCGTGATTGACGGTTGCCCGCCAGGGATGACGCTGTGCGAGGCAGATATCCAGGTTGACTTGGACCGCCGCCGTCCCGGTACCAGCCGCCACGTGACGCAGCGTAATGAGCCCGACGCAGTGGAGATTTTGTCTGGCGTGTACCAGGGCAAAACCACCGGCACACCCATATGCCTGCTGATTCAAAACACCGATCAGCGCAGCAAGGACTACGGCAACATCCTGGAGACTTTTCGCCCTGGACATGCCGATTACACCTACCTGCATAAATATGGTTTGCGTGACCCGCGCGGCGGCGGTCGCGCCTCGGCACGCCTGACCGCGCCCATGGTGGCTGCCGGTGCCGTAGCCAAGAAGTGGTTGCGCGAAAAATATGGCACCACCTTCCGGGGTTGCATGACGCAGATCGGCGATGCGGTGATTACCTTTGAGTCCTGGGACCATGTGCCGCACAACCCTTTTTTTGCACCGGTCGCTGACGTCTCAAAACTTGAAAATTACATGGACGCCCTGCGCAAGGCCGGCGACTCCTGCGGTGCGCGCCTGCGTGTCACGGCATCGGGCATGCCGGTCGGCCTGGGCGAGCCGCAGTTTGACAAGCTCGATGCCGATATCGCCTATGCCATGATGGGAATCAATGCCGTCAAGGGTGTGGAAATAGGTGCCGGGTTCTCAAGCGTCAGCCAGCGCGGCACTACCCACGGTGACGGCCTGTCGCCTGATGGATTTCTGTCCAACAACGCGGGCGGTGTACTGGGCGGCATCAGTACGGGGCAGGACCTCGAAGTGTCTATTGCCATCAAGCCCACCAGCTCCATCATCACGCCGCGCTCCTCGATTGACACCCGCGGTGAGCCTGCAGAAGTGGTGACCAAGGGCAGGCATGATCCCTGTGTGGGCATACGCGCAACGCCGATTGCCGAGGCCATGCTGGCGCTGGTGGTGATGGAGCATGCCCTGCGGCATCGCGCGCAAAATGCCGATGTGCGGGTTGACACCCCCAACATCATGCGAAAGTTTGGTTGATCAGACCGCGGCTCAAAGCCTTATTGCACTGAAAGACTGCCCGATGAAAACAGCGCTGGTTCTCAATGGCCCCAATCTCAATTTGCTGGGAACACGTGAACCTGACGTGTATGGACAGCAAACCCTGGCCGATGTCGAGGCTCTGTGCCTGAGCGCCTGCGCCGAATACGGTTTGAAGCTGGACTTTCGCCAGAGCAACCACGAAGGCGTGCTGATCGACGCCATCCATGAAGCGGGCCGCGCCCAGGCCGCCGGCACGCTGGCGGGTGTGGTGTTAAACGCCGGGGCCTACACCCATACCAGCGTGGCGTTGATGGATGCCATCAAAGGGTCTGGCGTGACCTTGATTGAACTGCACATCAGCAATGTGCATGCGCGTGAAGCGTTTCGCCACCGCTCGTACATCTCTTCAGTCGCCAAGGCGGTGATGGCCGGTTTTGGCATCAAGGGTTATGCCCTGGCCATTGCTGGTCTGGCTTCAATGATCTAGCCGCATCGCAAGCATTGTTCCGTGGCATCAGAGTCCAGGTTTCCTGTCGATGAGCGAGAGGTCGAGTTCAGCGCCATCCGGGCCCAGGGCGCGGGGGGGCAAAACGTCAACAAGGTCTCCAGCGCCATCCACCTGCGCTTTGACATCCAGG
>JANOLL010000115.1:0-1722 GCA_031419775.1 Polaromonas sp.
ACGGGCCAAGCCAGTTCAACCCGTCGCAGCATGTTTCGGTTCATCCAGTCAGCGCTCGACAAATAAAGCGTTTCTTCCGACGCACACCTGAAATAAAACACTCGCGAGTGCTCCAGGAATCGGCCGATGACCGAGCGCACGCGTATGTTGTCTGTCACCCCTGGCACCTGTGCCGGCAACATACAGGCACCGCGCACGATCAGATCAATCTTCACACCCCGCTGGCCGGCCCGGACAAGCGCCTGCATCAGGTCCTCATCGGTGAGGGCGTTCATTTTGGCGACCAAACGGGCGTCCTGGCCCAGCAAGGCCGCCTCGCCGAGCGCGTCGATTTTTTCAATCAACTTGCGCTGCAGCTGAAACGGGGCAAGCAGTAGATGATTGAGCTTTGGCAGCTTGCTCTGACTGGCCAGATGCACGAATACATTGTCGATGTCAGCGGTCAGCAGGGGGTCAGCGGTCAGATAACTGACGTCTGTGTACAAGCGCGCGGTACGGGGGTTGTAGTTGCCCGTTGACAAATGGGCATAACGAACCAGATGCCGCCCTTCGCGCCGGGTTACCAGCAGCATCTTGGCGTGCGTCTTCAAGCCCACGACACCATATAAAACCTGCGCGCCAATGGATTCAAGCATCTCGGCCCAGTTGATATTGGCCTCCTCGTCAAAGCGCGCCTTGAGCTCCACCACCACCGTGACTTCCTTGCCGAGTCGCACAGCCTCCCGCAGCAGGCGCATCAACTCTGAATCTGCACCCGTGCGATAAATGGTCTGCCTGATCGCCAGCACTTGGGGATCATTAACAGCCTCACGCAAGAACGCCAGAACACCGTCGAAGCTTTCAAACGGCTGGTGAATGGAAACATCGCCCTGCTTGAGGCGTTCAAAAAACGACTGCCCCGGCACCAGCTGCGTGGGATAGCAGGCACTGTAAGCAGGAAATAGAAGTTTGGGATCGTTGACCAGATCAACCAATTGGGTCAAGCGCACCAAATTAACAGGGCCGTGCACCGGGTACAGCGCCAGAGTTGGCAAGTCAAATTGTTTGAGCAAAAAGCCGGACAGATACTCCGAACAGCCTGCGGACACTTCCAATCGAACTGCCTGTCCATAATGGCGCTGCTCCAGCCCTTGACGCAGAGCGGTCCGAAGGTTGCGCACGTCATCCTCATCGACGGCAAGATCTGAATGGCGCGTCACGCGAAACTGAGAAAACTGACCCACCACCCGCCCGGGAAACAGCTCTGGCAAATGCGCCCGGATGACACTGGAGAGCGAGACAAACAAAGTACCTTTGTTAGCTCCGCGCGATGGCATGTGAATAAATCGCGGCAATACCCGCGGCACCTTGACGATGGCAATGTCGTTTTCGCGCCCAAACGCATCGCGACCGCTGAGGCGGACAATAAAGTTCAGCGACTTGTTGGCAACTTGCGGAAAAGGGTGAGAAGGGTCAAGACCCACCGGAATGAGTAGTGGTCGAACTTCCCGCTCAAAATAAGCATCTACCCAGCGACGCTGCTCTGAATTACGTTCCCCGTGGGAGACGATACGAATGCCGCGCCGCCCAAATTCTGGCAACAACTCATCGTTGTACAAGGCATACTGCCGCGCCACCATGTCATGCGCCGACTTGGAAAGCGCCTCAAACGACCGCAGCGAATAGGGCCCTTTGGGGACCTGGCTTTGTGCCGCGATCAGATGTGGAGCGGCCCGTACCTCA
>JANOLL010000116.1:0-4880 GCA_031419775.1 Polaromonas sp.
CGATTGTGCCGAGGCTTTCGACAAGGTCAGTGGGCAAACCATCGTCAGCGCGATCCAGCCCAATGCCGCCGAGCAGGCAAGGGTGGCAGCGCTCAACATGGTCGGGCAGCACGCCGAACTTGCAGGCGTGACGCAGATCAATGTGCTCGATACGCTGGGTTTGATTTCAACCAGCTTTGGCGCTTGGCAGGGCGTGCCGAGCGACGAGGGTGGAGAGCATGTGGAGCTTACGGACAAGGCCGCAGGAAGGCACTTGAGCCTGCAGTTCAAGGGCGATGTGCTGGTGGGCTGCAACAGCGTCGGCTGGACCGAGCATGTCGGCGTGATGCGTGGTCTGGTCGAAGGCCAGGTCAAACTGGGGGCGTGGAAAGACTGCCTGAAAAAAGACCCGACCCAGCTCATGCAGGCCTATTTGGCCAGTGCCCAGGCGCAGGGCAACTGGAGCGGGCCCGGCGATGCCCGGCGGCGCTGAGAGCAACATCTGTACATGAAAATCGTCTTCAAGCTGTTTGCATCTCTCACGGACTACCTGCCGCTGCACGCCAGGCAGGCTAATCTGATGCAACTCGACGTGGCACCCGACGCGTCCATTAGCGACATCATCGAACCCTTTGGCATGCCGGCCCGGCTCGTGCATCTGGTACTGGTCAATGGCACCTACATCCAGCCCGAGGCGCGCCTCAGCCACACCCTCAATGAGGGCGATGTGCTGGCCATCTGGCCACCGATTGCCGGCGGCTGATGCAGGCTGCCTATGAAGAAAGTTTTGACCGCGACATGGGTTGTACCGAAGCCCAGTGGTTGGGCAGGTTACCCGCAGCGCTGGGCGAACACACCTGGCAGCGCGACGGCGCCAGTGTGCAGGTAGCCATAGGCGATGGACGCTTGTTGCTGTCGTGGCAGGCTGCACCGCCGCGTGTGATCGCTCTGATGGAAGTGCCGCGCTTGCTGGTCCGTTTCAGGTTCACTGGCTTAGATGAAGCGGCGCGTTACGCCTTTATGAAGCGCTTTGATTTGTACATGCAGCGCGGCGGTGGCTGAGGCGTACTGGCTTGTGCGAAATCGAAAAACGCGTAGCTGCTGCGAAGCGCCTCAAACGCTAGCCTATTGCAAGGTCCTGACCAGCCCGGTCGCGACTACCAGCCGGTGAGCAATATGCACGTTCAGGTTGCGCATCACCGCAGCGTACAACTTGGGAGAATTGCTTTCCAGCTGGTCCAAGTTGCGTCGATCAAGTTCGAGCAGCCGGGACGGCGTCATGCAGACCGCGTCGGCAGTCCGCTGCTGCGACATCAGCAGGGACATTTCACCAAAAATGCTGCCGGGTCCAAAGGCGGCCAGGCGGGTGTGCGAACCCGGGCCAGTGCTCGGGATCCGGATTTCGACCTTCCCTTCCTGGACGATATACATCGAGGACCCTGCGTCACCTTGAAAGAAATGCGGCCCGGCCGGAACTTCCAACTGCCGCAAACATGCCTTCAGCGCTTGCAAGTCACCCTCGTTCATACCCTGCGTGAGAGGCGTCTGCCCGAACTCGAAATGCGAAGAGGTTTCAATGCCTGGCCACTGCTCTGTCAGGAGGGTGACTTCGGCGTGCTCCAGGGCGTGCTCCAGGTCCACAAACCATTGCGTACGCGGGTCCGGTGAGGACAGGCCCAGCGCCATGAGACTGCGGCTGCGTGCGCTGTCGGGAGGCACTCCGGCCAGCAGTGGCTTGACGCCAGCTGAAGCCAGGGCCCTTGCACCTGCAGCAATGATTTCGCAGGCGGTCGCATCAACAGTCGTCACACGGGCGAGATCGAGGACACAGAATCGTGTCCCCGGCGCGATGGAGGCCAACTGCTGTGCGAGCTGGTCGGCCGTCCCAAAGAAAAGGGCCCCATGCGGCCTGAATACTGCGATCTGCGAATGATGCTGGCGCAGCCAGTTGGCCTGCTCCGGCCCCCATACCCGCGCTGAGCCCAGCTGGGTGCTTGACTGTGCACCAAAGCTCGTTGCTGCCGAGAGTTCAATCGCGAGCAGGACCATGGCCAAAATCGCACCGATCATCAAAGCGAGTGGCACGCTTCCCCAAAACAGCGAAGCAGCGACGATGATCGCGATGCCCATGGTCCACAGCGTGTTTCGATCGTTGCTCCGCGCGGACCAGGCTGTCTTGACCAGACGGACGGTGGACTGGTTCACCATCCCCACGCCTCCCATCATCAGTATCGCCGCCAGCACGGCGACGGGAAGCCACGTCAGCCACGCTCCCACAACGAGCACGACGACAAGCAACACGACTGCCGTTCCGGCTGCGACGATGCGGGGGTTGCCCTTCATGCGCGCGGCAGCCAGGCACAGGGACGCCGACGTGCTCACGGGCAGGGCGCCCAGCGCGCCGCAAACCAGGTTGGCACAGCCCTGAGCCATCAGCGTTCGGTTCAAGTCGGAGCGCTTGCCCAGCATGTTCCCAATCGTGACGGCGGTCGCGGCTGCATTCATGATGGCCTGCAGCGCAAGCAGGGCGGCATAGGGCAGGACCTGCAGCGCGGTGGCTGCCACCCAGCTGGGCGTGACGACAATCCAGACTGACACTGGTGTCTGCAGCGCTGTCGTTTGGGGGCGCAAGGGGTATAGGGTGCCGCCTAATACCTCGCTTTCCAGGGTCGCGCGGAGGAGGTAGTAAGTGAACGTCCCGGTGATCAAGGCAACGAGCACGGGTTGGCCAAGCCGCTTGAAACGGGGCACCATAATGAGTGCTGTGACGGTCGCAGCGGCGACGATGAAGGATCCGGGCTTGATCAGCGACCACTGGTCGTCCAGCTTCCATCCACGCTCGGGTATCCCCAGTATGGGCCCCAATTGATACGAGATCACCAGAAGCCCGATACCGGTGACGAAACCGGCACTCACGGGCGAAGGCATGAACTTGACGAAACCAGCCAGCCGCAGCGTTCCGGCCAGCAATAACAGGATTCCCATCATCACCACGGCGAGGGACATCGCCGCCCAGACCTCCCACAGGCTGGCCGCACCGGCGCTGCGGGTGACGAGATCGGCGCCGAGCGAGGCGAAGATCACCGTGGTGGACGGCGCGGGTGCTGCAATTTCAGCCGGCGCGCGCGCCAGCAAGGCCACGATCAGGCCGCCTACCGTCGCAGCGACGAAAGCGGCAGTCAGGCTGGTGTCGATGGCGCGCGGCCCGAGCGAAGCCCCGGTGAGCAGGCCGTCGGCCAGCACTGTGGACAGGCAAAGCAGCGCAAGGATGACCCAGTCGCCAAGCGACTGCGCGGAAGTCCAGACCTCCCCCATCTTCGATAACCGCGCACTTTTCATTTGTATCATTCCAATTTGATAAGGTCTTGTCGCCCTCATCAGAAAATATGCAGCCATTGCTACGAACGCAAGCAAAATCCCGGCCACACCGAACAAGACTGATCCAGTCAAGCTTGGGGTCGACGCATACCGGAGAAGTCGCCTGAACCGACAAAGTCTGCCGGCGATCTAGCGCGGTCGAACTTGCAAGTATCCTGCAAGCAAGTGGAGTTTAGAGGCAACAGGCTTGGAGGCGCTGTGTGCAGTAGAGCCTGCCGAATGGGCAGATTGCAGCCCTGCCGCAAGCGCGCTAGGGTAGCCGCAGCCTGACTCCAAAACGTTCGGCGACTGGGTATACCAAGTGCGGCCATACGGTCTGCAAAGAGGTGTCCTCAGGACGAAGCGTCGGCGTGGGGTAGGCCCGTAACTCGAAGGGCATCTATTCGATGTCCACTGGCAAGCCAACTGCACTCACGGATCCTCGAAGGGGCTGCTCGGCGATCATGCAACACGGACAAACAAAATCAGAACAGACCTAAACCTTTACCACCCGGGGACGCCTTGAAAATAAGATGCCATGCCAGCACGCTCCATCGGAGTCGGCCAGCAGGCAAGGTCGTTAAAAATGTTTTTTAAGGTGCGCTCAAGGGTAGATGGCGCAGACCTTGTGGCGAATCTGCCGGGCGGTAACCTAGCGGTCGCCAAAGGTGCGGCTATTCCCGACAACTTCTCTAAAAATGATGCGCCGAGGGGAGTGCACGGTCGGTAAGCTTACCCGCCTAGCGGCGTAGGTCATGCCCCATATGGAGACAATGGTAGAACAGATCTGGGGTTTTTCCCGGTTTGCTCTTCAGAAACGGAGAGCAGACTTGCAGGTCTTCAATCTTGTGCGATAGCCATGAGCATGACTGTTGAGATATTGGATGAGTTCGCCGAAGCGTGGAATCGGCATGACATCGAAGCCCTGATGTCCTTTATGACCGACGACTGTGTGTTCCATTCGTCAGTCGGACCGCAGGTCTGCGGCACCGCCTGGGTCGGCCGGGAGGCGGTAGCAGCCGGATTCCGGCAGGCCTGGACAACCTATCCCGACGCCTTGTGGAACGCACCACGCCACTTCGTTTGTGGCGACAGGGGCGTTTCCGAATGGACGTTCACCGGAACTGGCCGGGACGGCGTGCCGGTAGAAGTCAACGGATGCGACGTGTTCACCTTTCGTGGGAACAAAATCGTTCTCAAGAACTCCTACCGCAAGAACCGCCCTGCCTGACTATTGATTTGCAGCGCTATGCCCTGGATAGTTGACGCGAATAAATCAGAGGCGCCTCGCCAGCCACACCGCCGCTTCTTAGCCGTGCCCCACTCTGCTGCTTGGCTGTTATTTTTCTTTGCCCATCACCATATCAGGCAATATCGTCACGATCTGCGGAAACACCGTGATCAGCACGATACACAGCACCAGACAGCCAAAAAACGGAATCGCCGCGCGGGCAATCGTGTTGCTGTCCTTGCCGGTCATGTTTTGCAGCACGAACAGATTAAAGCCAACGGGTGGCGTGACCTCGGCAATCTCAACCAGCAGG
>JANOLL010000117.1:0-4292 GCA_031419775.1 Polaromonas sp.
TTCGCACCGGGATCATTAAGGACCAGATGCTGTATGTGCAGGCGGCGGCCGGCGTAGTGGCCGACTCGGTGCCCGAACTGGAATGGAAAGAGACCGAAGCCAAGGCGCGTGCACTTCTGCGGGCCGCCGAACTGGTTGAAGAAGGCTTGGAGTAAGTCACGATGTACCTACACTTAGACATGTTTTGCCGCCGGGCCGCCCCAAGGCAAAATGCGGACCCCTCGGGGGGTAGCGCAGTACGCGAAGCGACAAGCGTGGGGGCCTTATGCGAATACTCATGATCGACAACTACGATAGCTTTACCTACAACATCGTCCAGTATTTTGGTGAGCTGGGCGCAGCGGTTCAGACCTTTCGAAATGATGAAATCGCGATTGAAGAAATCGAGGCGCACCGGCCGGACCGCCTGGTTGTCTCGCCAGGCCCGTGTTCACCGGCCGAGGCGGGTATTTCCGTGGCGGCGATTCAGCACTTCGCCGGTAAGCTGCCGATTCTCGGAGTCTGTCTGGGTCACCAGGCCATCGGCGCTGCGTTTGGCGGAAACATCATTCGCGCCAAGCAGCTCATGCACGGGAAAACCAGCGTGATCACGACGACCCAGCAGGGCGTTTTTGCCGATCTGCCCGCGCAATTCGTGGTGAACCGTTATCACTCGCTGGCGATCGAAAGATCAAGTTGCCCCGACGTGCTGGAAGTAACCGCCTGGACAGACGATGGCGAGATCATGGGCGTTCGCCACAAGACGCTGGCGATTGAAGGTGTGCAGTTTCATCCCGAGTCGATCCTGACCGAGCACGGCCATGCCATGCTGAAGAACTTCATGACCCAGAAGTCGTGATCCAATTTGCTATTAATTTAGTAGCTAATAGCCAAGGTATTTATTGGGCTACGGTCTGATTTAACCTTAAAATGTGAAGTGACCCGTTATGTCCAATATCCCTAAAATTACCCCGCAACAAGCGCTGCAACGGACCATCGAGCATCGGGAAATCTTCCACGATGAGATGTTGCACATCATGCGCATGATCATGAGCGGTGACATGTCGCCGGTCATGATGGCTTCGCTGATCACGGGGTTGCGCGTCAAAAAAGAAACCATTGGAGAAATCACGGCTGCTGCACAGGTGATGCGCGAGTTTTCGACCAAGGTCAACGTTGGCGACAAAACCCATCTGGTGGATATTGTGGGCACGGGTGGCGACGGCTCGCACACCTTCAATATTTCGACCTGCGCCATGTTTGTCGCGGCAGCGGCGGGGGCCAAGGTCAGCAAGCATGGCGGCCGAAGTGTCAGCAGCAAGTCGGGCAGCGCCGATGTGATCGAGGCGCTGGGCATACAGATCAACCTGTCGCCGGAGGCGATTGCGCGCTGTATTGACGAGGTGGGTGTCGGCTTCATGTTTGCCCCCAATCACCACCCGGCGATGAAAAACGTCGCGCCCATTCGTAAGGAGTTGGGCGTGCGAACCATTTTCAATATCCTGGGCCCGCTGACCAACCCGGCCAGTGCGCCCAACATTCTGATGGGTGTGTTTCACCCCGACTTGGTGGGTATTCAAATTCGGGCGCTGCAGCGTTTGGGCGCCGAGCATGCCCTGGTGGTGTATGGCAAGGACGGCATGGACGAAATCAGTCTGGGCGCGGCAACGGTGGTGGGTGAGCTCAATCATGGCGAAATCACTGAATACGAGATTCACCCTGAAGACTTCAACCTGCCGATGGCCAGCTCCAGGGCTCTGCGGGTCGATACGCCCGAGCAGTCCAAAGCCATGTTGCTGGGCGTGCTGGACGATCAACCCGGCCCGCCGCGCGACATCGTGGTCTTGAATGCAGGTGCTGCCCTGTATGCCGCCAATGTGACGGCGTCGATACGCGAGGGCATGGATCAGGCCCGTGCCATCCTGGCTTCGGGCGCGGCCAAAGCCCGCTTGCAAAAGCTCATGTCTTTGACGCAAACCCTTGCCAGCTGAAGCTGAATCAGCAGCACGAGACCCGAGACCACCCCTACCATGACCGATATCCTCCACAAGATCGTTGCCGTCAAGCGCGAAGAAGTCGCCGCCTCCATCGCGCAAAAGCCCTTGGCAGCCATGCGTTTTGACGCGGAGTCGCGTGTGCTGACACGAGACTTTGTCGGTGCCTTGCGCCAGAAAATCGCTGCGGGCAAGCCGGCCGTGATTGCAGAAATCAAGAAAGCCAGTCCGTCCAAAGGCGTGCTGCGAGCTGACTTTATTCCAGCCGATATCGCCCAGAGCTATGCTGAGTTCGGGGCTGCCTGTTTGTCAGTGCTTACTGACAGGCAATTTTTTCAGGGTACGACCGACTACCTGAAGCAGGCCCGGGCATCGTGCAGCCTGCCGGTGCTGCGCAAAGACTTCATGATTGACCCGTACCAGGTCTACGAGGCAAGGGTGATGGGCGCGGACTGTATTTTGCTGATTGCAGCCTGTCTGGACGACCAGCAGATGCAAGACATGGAGGCCCTGGCCCGGTCGCTGGACATGGCAGTGCTGGTGGAAGTGCACGATGCAGCCGAACTGGAACGTGGGCTCAAGCTCAAGACGCCGCTGATCGGTGTGAACAACCGCAACTTGAAAACTTTTGAAGTGTCGCTTGACACGACTACCAGCCTGATAACCCAGATGCCCACGGACCGACTGCTGATCACCGAATCCGGTATCGCCACAGCTGGCGATGTTCAGCGCCTGCGCGCTGCTGGTGTGTCTGCATTCCTGGTGGGCGAGGCTTTCATGCGCGCCGAAGACCCTGGATTGGCCCTGGCGGAACTGTTTGGCCAGTAGCCATCGTGAACGGACCAACGGACCCACCCGACCAGCTCATCAGTGCTGATCCCTTAGATTGGCCGGTGGCGCCAGGCTGGCAGGTAAGCACCACGGACTTTTTTGCCAGCAGTAAGGGCCAGGCTCTGCTCAGCTTTTTAAGCAGCCGTCTTGCGGCAGGCGCGGTGGTTTTCCCGCCGCAACCGCTGCGCGCACTGGCGCTGACACCGCCCGAGGAGGTGCGTGTCGTAATCTTGGGTCAAGATCCCTACCATGGGCGGGGACAGGCCGAAGGACTGGCTTTTTCTGTGGCGCCAGGAGTAGCCGTACCGCCGTCGCTGCGCAATATCTTCAAGGAGCTGCAGCGCGATCTGGGTACGCCGTTGCCGCCCTTTCCGGTGCCGGGAGGCAGTTTAGTGCGCTGGGCCACCCAGGGCGTACTCTTGCTCAACACCTGCCTGACGGTTGAAGAGGGCCAGCCCGCCAGCCATGCCAAGCGTGGCTGGGAAACCCTGACCGACGCCGTGATTGCCCAGGTCGCCGGCGGCACCCGCCCGGTGGTGTTCATGCTGTGGGGCGCGCACGCGCAGGGCAAGCGGTTGTTGATTGAAGGCATTGAAGGCCGCCGCCACAAGGTGTTGCTCGCCAATCACCCGTCGCCGCTCTCAGCCTTGCGGCCACCGTTGCCCTTCCTCGGTTGTGGTCATTTTTCGCAGGCGCGGGCCTTTCGAGCCGCTCAGAGGGCGGCTGGAGATAGCACGAGTAAGGGGTAAAGGTGCTCAGAGCGGCCTGAACGATCTGGCATGGCGGCTGCTTGGCTGGGCATTTGCGCCGGCGTGTGCCTGCCGTCTGAGCCAAAACCGTGGCATAATCCAAGGTTCGCCTGAAGGATGGGTGCCCGAGTGGCTAAAGGGGGCAGACTGTAAATCTGTTGGCTAACGCCTACGCTGGTTCGAATCCAGCCTCATCCACCAGATTTTTTAGGTTTGTCAGGCGGAGTGGCGTGAGTTGGTGGCGAGTCGATGAGTGATTTTGCAGAGCTGCGCGGGAGTAGTTCAATGGTAGAACCCTAGCCTTCCAAGCTAATGACGCGGGTCCGATTCCCGTCTCCCGCTCCACAATTTTATGATTTTGTGGTGTCTGCGGGCTCTGTCCGACGATCTCTCACCGATTTGCAGCAAAGAATTTTAGGTTTGGCCCATTTGGCTCAGTGGCAGAGCACTCCCTTGGTAAGGGAGAGGTCCCGGGTCCGATTCCCGGAATGGGCACCATATTTAAGTCGACCTGCGCAGGCCAAAACGTTGCAGGTTTGTGTGGTTGTCGGCAGTGGTGTTAACTGGTTTTGTGAATTTTTAAAGTTCTGGAGTTAAAAAATGGCAAAAGGCAAATTTGAGCGGACCAAGCCGCACGTCAACGTTGGCACGATTGGCCACGTCGACCATGGCAAGACCACCCTGACTGCAGCGATCACCACCGTACTGGCGGCCAAATTCGGCGGCGAAGCCAAAGGCT
>JANOLL010000118.1:0-1918 GCA_031419775.1 Polaromonas sp.
ATCGTGAGAACCCAGATTCTGGTGGCGGCTGGCGAAAGGCTGCCCTTCGTTCAGCGCGACATTCAGCTCAAGGGCCACGCGATCGAATGCCGCATCAACGCCGAAGACCCGTACAAATTCACCCCATCGCCGGGTCGTATCACCACCTGGCACACGCCGGGCGGACCGGGTGTGCGGGTTGATTCGCACATTTATGCCAATTATTTCGTCCCGCCGAATTACGACTCCATGATTGGCAAAATCATTGTGCATGGCGACACCCGGGATCAAGCCTTGGCGCGCATGCGCACCGCGCTGGCTGAAACCGTGGTGGAGGGCATCAGTACCAACATCGCCTTGCATCGTGAGCTCATGGTGGATGCCAAATTCATGGATGGTGGGACCAATATTCATTATCTTGAAGAGTGGTTGTCCAAACGTGTTCGTTGAACCCATTGCCTGGCCGTCGCTTGTAGGTATCTGTGATGTTTGAACTGATTCTGCTGGCGCCGGTGGATCAGGTGGACCCTCTCAGCGATGCGCTGGAAGCCCTGGACGCCTTGAGTGTGTCAGTTGAAGACGCCGATGCCCACACTCCCGCCGAGCGGGCCTTGTTTGGTGAGCCGGGTATGCCGCCGCCCAAAGCCGGTTGGGAGCACTCCCGTGTTGTGGCGTTGTTTTCAACCGAAGGCTTGGCAAGCGACGCCGCCAAGCTGTTGCAAGCGCAGGATTTTTTTGTGCCGTGTACGCTGGTCGCGATCAGTGCCGTACCCGAGCAGGATTGGGTTCGCCTGACGCAATCACAGTTCACACCGGTAGAGATCACGCCCGAGTTCTGGATCGTTCCGACCTGGCACCAGCCTCCGGCGCAGGCGCGGCAGGTGATCCGGCTTGATCCGGGTCTGGCTTTTGGCACCGGCACCCATCCCACCACCCGGATGTGCTTGCGCTGGATTGCCACACACGGTGCCCCCACTCTCGGCACGGACGGGCCCTCACTGCCCCCCGAGGGGGTTGAACCTGCTCGGGGCGGCCCTTCACTGCGGTCGGGCGCACCCGGAAAATACCTGGGTCGCGTACTCGACTACGGCTGCGGCTCCGGTATTCTTGCGATTGGTGCCGCCAAGTTTGGTGCCACAGACATCGACGCGGTGGACATTGATGAAGCAGCGGTGCAGTCCACTCGCGCCAATGCCGATGCCAACCAGGTCGCTCTGAACACAGGCTTGCCGGATAAAGCGGTCGGGCTTTATCAAACGGTGCTGGCCAATATTCTGGCCACACCCTTGAAAGTCCTGGCACCCCTGCTTTGTTCGTATGTGCAGGCAGGCGGTAGCTTGGTGCTTTCGGGCATATTGGACCGCCAGGCCCAAGAGCTGCAGATGGCTTATTCGCCCTGGTGTGCCCTGGAGGTGACCGACCAGGAAGAAGGCTGGATTTTGATGACGGCGCGGCTATAGTCGTTCGCCAGGCCGCCCCTTGAGGCGGCGATTGCCCAGTATTCACCACCTACAATCTGGCGCTAGATGAGCCAGATCACGCGCTGCCCCGCTTGCGACACGACGTTTAAAGTCGTTGCCGACCAACTCAAAGTCTCACAAGGCTGGGTCCGATGCGGCTATTGCTCTGATGTTTTTGATGCCTCGCTGCATCTTCAGCCGGCGACTGAGGCAGCCGGCTCGCCAGCGGCAACCCCGACCAGCCCTACGTTCAACCCTTTAACTGACAGTGCCACCCAGGATTTTGATCCTGCCGAATGGAAGAAACAACACCAGGCTTCCGCGCTGGATGAGTCTGGCAGTTTGCGCCTGAACGCCGTGGGGCAGGGCGTGCGTGCCGGGTCGGTCAAAGCCGATTCTGAAGTGCCGGCTAGCGTATCCTTGGAGCCGATGCCCGCTACAGCGGAGGCGCCGCCGGTGTTGTCTTTCGTGCGTGAGGC
>JANOLL010000119.1:0-3251 GCA_031419775.1 Polaromonas sp.
TAGGGCGTGTTGGACTTGAACCAACGGCCAAAGGATTATGAGTCCTCTGCTCTAACCAACTGAGCTAACGCCCCTCACCACAAGACGATTGTAAAGCTTGGACTACTTGCTATGACTCAGAGCCGAGCTGACCAGCTTGGAGGTGATATCGACAATCTGGATCATTTTTTCGTAAGGCATTCGCATCGGGCCGATCACGCCCAACGTGCCCACGACCAGTCCATCGACCTCATAGGGCGCGGTGACCACAGACAGTTCTTGGTAGGGGATGACCTGGCTTTCGCCCCCAATATAAATGCGCACGCCTTCAGCACGACTGGAAACGTCGAGCAGCCGCATCAGTTGCGCTTTTTGTTCGAATAGATCAAACAGCTTGCGCAGGTTACCCATGTCGCTTGAAAAATCACTGACAGCCAGCAAATTGCGCTCACCTGAAATGACGACTTCGTCGCGCGATTCAATCGCTTCCGAACTCACCCTAACTGCGGTGTGCATCAAGGTGGCGATCTCACCCCGCAGAGCTTCAACTTCATTTTTCAGCCTTTCCCTGACATCATCGATCGCCATGCCGGCGTAATGAGAATTGAGAAAATTTGAAGCTTCGATCAGCTGTGTCTGCGTGTAATCGGCTTCGGTGAAGATGACCCGGTTTTGAACATCGCCATCCGGCGACACAATAATCACCAGAAAACGCCGCTCGGACAAGCGTAAAAACTCGATGTGGCGAAAAACAGAAGACCGGCGCGGCGCCATGACCACGCCGACAAATTGAGACAAGCTGGACAGCATGTGGGCAGCATTGCTCAATACTTTTTGCGGCTGATCGGGCGCTAAGCGCGCCGTGCTCATGCCAGCGCCCGAAGACAACTGATCACGCTTCGTCGTAAGCATGGTGTCGACAAAAAGTCTGTAGCCCCGAGCTGTCGGAATGCGCCCAGCCGAAGTGTGGGGACTGACAATCAGCCCGAGTTCCTCCAGGTCGCTCATAACATTACGGATGGTTGCGGGTGAAAGCTCCAGCCCGGATGCCTTAGAAAGCGTTCGCGAACCCACCGGCTGGCCGTCGGCAATGTAGCGCTCAACCAGCGCTTTTAACAACAATCGGGCTCGGTCGTCCAGCATGAGCACATTCTACGAAGGCTGGAACAATTCTTGTGATGTAATTTGTTGATGCACTCGCAATTTCGCCACGTAGCCTTGATTGGCAAATACCAGGCATATGGGTCGCGCTTTGCATTGGAGAACATTGCGCATTTTCTTTATGACCATGGATGCGAGGTCGCGATTGAGGCAGACACGGCGAGCAATACCGGCTTAGCGCAGTACCCCATTCTGGATGTCGCCGGGATTGGCGCCCATTGCGATCTGGCGCTGGTGGTGGGCGGCGACGGAACCATGCTGGGCATTGGTCGCCGGTTAGCCAAATTTGGTATTCCGCTCATTGGTATTAATCAGGGGCGCCTGGGCTTTATCACCGATATCGCTTTTGAAGATTACCAGTCCATTCTCAGACCCATGCTGGCCGGTGAGTTTGAAGAAGACCGTCGCTGGATGATGCAGGCTGAGGTGATGCGCGACGGTCGCTGCGTCTTCAATGCCACTGCCATGAACGATGTTGTCGTCAACCGTGGCGCGACAGCTGGCATGGTTGAACTTCGCGTTGAAGTTGACGGTCGCTTTTTAGCTAACCAGCGGGCAGACGGCCTGATTGTTGCCTCGCCTACAGGCTCGACCGCGTACGCGCTTTCTGCTGGCGGACCCTTGCTTCATCCATCCATTGCGGGTTGGATTCTGGTGCCGATTGCACCGCACACCCTATCAAACCGGCCGATTGTCTTGTCAGATGCTGGCGAGATCACCATCGAAGTTGTGGCTGGGCGGGATGCCAATGCCAATTTTGATATGCAGTCAATGGCCAGCCTGTTACACGGTGACCGGATCAGTGTGAAGCGATCTGAATACCAGATGCGGTTTTTGCACCCCAAGGGCTGGAGCTACTTTGACACCCTGCGCAAGAAGCTTCACTGGAACGAAGGCGTGGCATGAGCCTTAAAAGTATTTCCTTGCGCGACTTTGTCATTGTGAAGTCTCTCGACCTCGACCTCGAGAAGGGCTTCACCGTACTGACTGGCGAGACCGGTGCAGGGAAATCTATCCTGATCGATGCGCTTCAACTCACACTCGGTAGCCGCGCCGATGCCGGGGTAGTTCGCGAAGGCGCGCCGCGCTGCGAGATCAGCGCAGAATTTGACAGCCCTCCCGCGCTTGAAATTTGGCTGGAGGAGGCGGGCCTGACTTCAGGCGATACGCTTTTGCTCAGACGCACGATAGACAGCCAGGGCAAAAGCCGCGCTTGGATCAATGGCAGCGCAGCCACCGCGACGCAACTCAGGGACATTGCCGACAAACTGGTCGACATTCACGGGCAGCACGCCTGGCAAAGCCTGACCCGACCCGATGCCGTGCGAGGTTTACTCGACTCGTATGCCGGGGTGTCCACCCAGGTGCTGACCGGGCTATGGCAAGACTGGAAGCTAGCGCAAAAAATACTACTGGAAGCACGTGGCGGGCAGGATAGTCTGCAACGCGAGCGCGAACGCCTGGCCTGGCAAATTGGTGAGTTGGATCAGTTGTCTCCGGGAAGTGACGAGTGGGAGGATCTCAACCTGCAGCACAGCCGGCTGGCCAACGCACAGGCTCTTCGTGATGCCGTTCAATCTGCCCTGGACGCGCTGGAAGAGTCTGAACACAATGCCGCTAGCCAATTGACTCGGGCACTGACTGTTCTCCAGGGTCAGGAGCATATTGAGCCCCAGTTCAAGACACTGACCGACGTGCTTGCCAGCGCACTGGCACAAACAGAAGATACCGTCCACTCATTGCATGGCTACGAACGGCACGCCGAACTGGATCCCCAACGCTTGGACCAGCTCAATGAGCGCCTGTCTTTGTGGATCGGGTTGGCCAGACGCTACAAACGCCAGCCTGCTGATCTGCCTGAGATACTCCATTCCTGGCGGACTGAATTGCAAAAGCTCGATGCCGCGGTCGACTTGGAAGGTCTTGAAGAAGCTGAAAAACGTGCGCACGCCGCTTATCTTGAAGAAGCCCGGCGGGTTTCAAAAATGCGCTTCAAAGCTGCACCCGCACTTGCCAAAGCCATCACCTTGGCCATGCAGGGATTGGGCATGCAGGGCGGGAAATTTGAAGTGGCACTCCACACGCTGGAACAAGTCGCCCAGTACGGTCTG
>JANOLL010000120.1:0-15412 GCA_031419775.1 Polaromonas sp.
TCGACCAGCGCCGCCCTCATGGCAGCCATGGTCAATGACTTGCTGGAATACGGCAAGGGTCAAATGGGCGGCCCCGTTGCCATACGGCGCAAGACGGTCGACATGCGGGACGTCTGCCAGGCCGCGATGGAAGAAGCCCATGCTGCTCATCCCTCTACGCAATTTGAGCTGAGCACATCGGGGGATTTAGTCGGCCAGCTTGATGGCGCCCGAATGCAGCAGGTGGTGTCCAACCTGCTCAACAACGGCGCGCAGTATGGCGATAAAAAGCATGCGGTGCATCTGCTGGCGCAGGGCGACCCGGAAGGCATCACCCTCAAGGTGACCAGCGTCGGTCCGCTCATTCCCAGTGAATCACTGAAAGCGATATTTGATCCGCTGGTGCAGCTTTCCCTGGATCACGATAGCAACAAACCTTATTCCAACAGCGCCGGGCTGGGTCTGTACATCGCTCGCGAAATCACCTTCGGGCACGGCGGTACCATTCATGCCGAATCGACCCTTGATCCGGGTACCGTTTTCACGGTACGGCTGCCGCATCAGCCGCCGCGAAAGGACTGACCCGAAACGGGACAGGCTGCGCCCACCTTCTTCACCCTTACGCCGTTGCTGCCAGCGCGCGCAGGTAACGTTCCAGCACCGCCAGTTCATCCGCTGAGGGCGCACCTTTTCCGGTGATGACGCCATAGACATGGCCCCTGAAGCCGTCGCGCGGGTAGAAATTGGAATAACCCCAGCCAATCAGCAGCTGGCCAAACGGACTGGGCGAAAAGCTTGAGCTGGCTTCGGCCACCACGGCGGAGTCCACACGCAGTTGCTGCGATCCTGCAACGGATGTCAAACCCAGCACTGTGGGCGTATGGGGAGCCAGTCGGGTCGCACTGGTCAGTACCACTGTCCGGGCATTGACATCCAGCCACCGGGCCTGCGGCTGACTTTTGTTGAAGCTCAGGTCAGCGTAGTGGTTGTCCTCGGCCTTGGAGGCCTGAAACACAACGCCAGTGTTGTCGGACCCCGGAACGCTGACACACGCCAGCGCAAAGTGCGCATCTTCAAGGTTGTAAGGCACTCTGTTGCGCGGGTTGGGCTGAATGCCTGGCATGCCGACGGATTTTTTGCACCAGAATCCCCACGTGTTGTAAACACTGTGGTCGGAATTTTTTTTGCCCTTCGTCACACGCATCACGGGCAGCGACATGCTGCCCATGGCCGGGCTTTCCTTGTTGATCCAGTTGATCATTTCCATGGCGTTGCCCAGACCCGAGCCAAAGCCCGAATCGGCCACTGCTCGCACCACCTGGCCGGCTGCCGCTGGTTGGCCCTGCATAGAGTCGGTGTAGCCATCTGACAGTTCCCACTTGCAGGCTTGGTAGCGGGCCAGTATGGCCGAGGCCGCATCGCTCAGGCTGGTTGCCGCATACGCCACCGGGTCAGACAGCGAGAACACTTTGCGCGGTGGCGGCACCTGACCTCCCAGTTGCCCATCACTGATGTAGCTCAAGGTCGTCACTCGGTTCGACGCCGAGGTGTAGCGGTAGCTGTCCTGACCATTGGCGCCAGCCGGAATCGTCAGCTTGGATTTGCTCAGCATGCCGCCGTTGCTCGACGTCACGGTCAGGTTGAGGGGGCTGGCAAGGTTGCCCCGGGCGTACACCGTGATAGTCACTGCTGTGCCTTCCGGGGCCCAGCCCGGACCCGCGTCGAACAAGCTGGCACGCGCTACCCCCCCAGCGGCCTTCATGGGGCCGGCCACTTCGGGCTCAAGCGTTTTGTTTTGGTGCCAGCCCGGTACATGGTTCATCGCATGGTTGCGAATGGGCCAGTGGTTGCCACCCATCCAGCTGTAAATCTCACACCCCGACAGGCGTGCGAGGCTGGCGGTACGCTTGAAAGACTCTTCCCAGCGCGGGTCATCAATCGGCATTCCGACTTCAGTCAGTGCCAGCCTGACGCCTTTTGCACGAGCCCAGTCCACGGCGACCTTGAGCCGATCGTGACCGGTGTTCAAGTTTATTGGCCCTGGACCAAAGCCGGCACTGAAATTTTTGCCGACCTCGGTGTCGTAGTCGAAGGCGGCACCGTTATTGAAGGCATCGAGATAGGTATGAACCTCGTAAATCAAATTGGTGCCGGCCAGTGGCCAGCCCGGGTTGAGCGTGCCAATGGTGACCGCTCCGCCATAAGCATTGCCCGAGAGATAAATCGGATGATGCGGATCGACGGCGCGAATGGCGCTGATCGCAGCTTTGGCAAAGGTCGGCCAGATCGTCAAGTCTTCCTCACCAGAATAAGGCGGAGCGTCGCTGACGCCGGTGATGCCGCCCACAGCCGGCATGTCATGGGGTTCATTCATCAGACCATAGCCACCAAAGCCGGGATGGTTCTTCCATTTCAAGGCAGCGCGCGTCCAGAAATCATTGAAGTTGGAGATTTTGAGCCGGGAGCCCGCCGCTAGCGAAAAGATCCGCACGACAACCTGAGAGGAATCGCTGGTGTAAGCACGTACGAGAGGATTCGGCGGCACGACCAGACCGGTCACCGAGCCATCTGGTTGATACAAAAAGTCCTGGTAGCGGCAATAGTTGTGACAGTCAACGATGCAGGTAATGCCCGCAGCGGCATGGGCATCGAGCACGCCCGTGATGAAGGACTCGTACGCAGCATGAAATACCCCGGGGCTACCGATGGCTGCGATGGCGGTGGCGTTGGCTGCGGTGTCATGCAGCATGGGCTGAAGCAACTCCCACTGAATCGGCAGTCGATTTTTGGTGAAGCCGTTGGCTGCCAGGTAAGCGACATCGGCACGTCGCGGCACAGTGAAGTTCAGGTTGGGCAGCGTGCTGGAGCCATAGCGCAAACCAGGTTTGGCCCATTCCATGCCTGATAAATTGGTTCCCATTGCCACCGGCCCAGACACGGGAGGCGGTGGTGGAGCAGCCGCGCGAGCGGATGAAGAGGTCGGCTTTTTGGAGTCTGCGGTACCGACTACCGTGGCCAGTGCCACAGCAGCCACACTGGAAATAGAAAATTGCCGTCTTCTCATACTACTGCCTTCAACCGTCGCGGTAAGACTCGCGAACAGTGATGGTAGGCGCGCAACCTTGCCAAAGGCGTAGGAAACCTTCGTGGTGACGGGTAAGGCTGTGGCCCCAGCCAGGCCATGTGCGGCTAGCTTTACTGAGCTAGGACACAGCGATCAGTAAGTTGCCATCAGGTGGTCGCCTGCATGCGCACCCTGCGGGCGGCTTCTTCGGCACGGGCATCGTCGATCTCGCGCAGGACCCCGCCTACATCCACCGCACCGGTCTTGCGCGTGAAGCGCCCGGTCAGGGGGGTGTCGGGCGACAACACACCGCTTTCGTAGAGCGCCCAGATTTCTTCACCGTACCGGGAGGCCAGCAGGTCGGGCGCGAACTGTCCGAAAAACAGGCGGAGATTATTGACGTCGCGCAGCAGCATGCGTTTGGCGTGGTTGTTGCCCGCAGCGTCGACCGCCTGCGGCAGGTCGATGATGACAGGGCCGTCCACACCATCCTCCGAACCCAGCAAAATATTGAACTCAGACAAGTCGCCATGCACAACGCCGGCGCACAGCATACGCATGACTTCAACCAGCAGTGTGGCATGGTGCCTGCGCGCCTCGGGTGGGCTGAATACCACGTCGTTCAGACGCGGAGCTGCGTCGCCGTGCACGTCGGTGACCAGCTCCATAAGCAGCACACCATCATAAAAATTGTAGGGCTTGGGCACCCGTACGCCGGCCCCAGCCAGCCGATACAGCGCGTCAACCTCGGCGCTCTGCCAGGCCGCTTCTTGCGATTCGCGGCCAAACTTGGTGCCCTTGGCCATCGCCCGCGCCTGCCGGGAATTTTTGACCTTGCGGTTTTCGGTGTAGTCCACCGCCTGGCGAAAACTGCGCTCGGTCGCTTCCTTGTAAACCTTGGCGCAGCGCGTGTCGTGACCGACCCGCACCACATACACCATAGCTTCCTTGCCACTCATGAGCTGGCGCACCACGCTGTCGATCAGGCCTTCTTCGATCAGGGATTGCAGTCGCTTGGGAGGTTTCATGTCCCCATTTTGCCTGTCACGCGGCGGGCGCACCCACTTGCCGGCTGGGCGCTGCTTTGGCAAACGCATCGAGCGCCTCACAGCGGGCCACAATGCGGTCAACCGTGGGGACGCCGGGTACTTCGATCTTGAACACGCGCATCACCGCGATGATGCTGGCCAGACAAATGTCGGCAATGGTGGGTGTATCGCCGTGGCAAAAGTTGCCGGTTTGAGACTCGCTAGCAAGGCGCTGCTCGACCGCCTGCAGGCCGGTTGTGAACCAGTTGGTCTGCCAAGCTCGCCAGGCTGCGTCGTCAAACTTGCCATGGCCTTCCGGCAGACCGGTCAGGTATTTCTTGACACGCGGCGTGATCATGGGGTGCGTGTCGGCAGCCAGCATGCAGGCCAGTGAGCGCACACGCGCGCGGCCATACGGGTCGGCTGGCAGCAGCGGCGGCGTCGGGAAGGTTTCGTCCAGGAACTCCAGTATCGCCAGCGACTGCGTCAGCGGTGGTGTACCGGCACTGGCCTGGTGATCTACCAGCGCAGGAATGCCGCCTAATGGATTAATTTTCAGGAAGGCGTCGGCCCGCTGTTCGCCCGCATCGATGTTGACGTTGATCTCGTGCGGCTGAATGCCCTTGAGATTGAACGCGACACGAACGCGGTAAGTCGCTGACGTGCGCCAATAGGAATAGAGGTCAAAACGGGTGGGCGAGGTCATGGGAGTTCCTGTAGGGACAAGAGTTTAAAAACGGCTCCAGCAAAAAGGGCAGGCAAGCAGCAGAATAATGCAAGTTGGCCGCGCTGGAGTGTCTTTTCACAACCGGGCTCGGCCCCTTCCTACCCTTCCTAAGATGCTGATTCGATCCAAGGACCTGCCCATGACCTCCCCGACCATCCGTCCCACCCCTGTCGTTTTCATTCCTGCCCTGCTGTGTGACGGCACACTGTATGAAAGCGTGATCGAGGCCATGGGCGACAGCATTGAAGCCCACGTGATGATGTCGCCCAAACCGGACATGGCAGACAGTGTGACCGCCATTCTGGCCAATGCACCCGACACCTTCGTGCTGGTCGGCACGTCTTATGGCGGCAATCTGGCGCTGCGCGTGGCACTTGCAGCACCCGAGCGGGTCAGTGCGTTGTGGCTGATGGGATGTGACCCAGCAGGCCCCCAGCCCGGTGGTCCCAACCTTGCGGGGGGTTTGGAGACCACGCCCGAAGCGGTATTTGACCTACTGGCCGGCTTGGTGGTGAAGCCGACGCACACCCGCGCGGCTGCGACGTTCAAACTGATGGCCAAACGGGTAGGCGCCGCATCGGGCGCTGCGCAGGCGCGCGCCATTGCATCGCGTGACGATGTGACCGGGCGGCTGGCTACCTTGACCATGCCCGCTCTGGTGTTGTGGGGCGAAGACGATGCGCTGGTGCCTGTGGCAGTCGGCCAAAAGTTGACCAATGCCTTGCCGCGCGCACACTTTCAGGTGCTATCCGATTGCGGGCATTTGCCCACAATCGAAAATCCGTCCGAATCGGCAGCCCTCTTCAAGTCATTTTTGGACGGGCGATGACATCCTTCAAGCCAGACTAAAAACTGCCCGGGTAAGCGCCGCCGTCCGCCAGCACGTTCTGCCCGGTCATGTAGCCGGCGTGCGTGCTGCACAAGAATGCGCAGATTGCACCGAACTCCTGCGGCGTGCCGAAGCGCTGGGCTGGAATGTTCTTGCGGCGGCTATCCATCACTACCTCCAGCGGCTGGCCGGTCTTGGCCGCTGCGCCCGCCATGGTGCCCTTTAAACGGTCGGTGTCGAAAGCGCCAGGAAGCAGGTTGTTGATGGTCACGCCCTTGGCTGCCAGCTTGCTGCGTGCCACGCCCGCGACAAAGCCCGTCAGGCCGCTGCGCGCACCGTTGGACAAGCCGAGAATATCGATCGGCGCCTTGACCGCGCTGGACGTGATGTTGATGATGCGGCCAAAGCCGCGCGCGGCCATTCCGTCTACCGTGGCCTTGATCAGTTCGATAGGGGTGAGCATATTGGCATCAACCGCCTTGATCCAGGCGTCGCGGTCCCAGTCGCGGAAGTCGCCTGGCGGCGGGCCACCGGCGTTGGTGACCACAATGTCAAAGTCCTTGCGCTGCGCGAACACCGCCGCGCGACCTTCTGTGGTGGTGATGTCTGCAACAACAAAATGGACCGTAGCCCCGGTCGATTGAGCGTCTTCTGCTATTAATTGCGTAGCGGCCGCCTGGAGCGCCTCGGCCCCCCGCGCCACGATGAGAACGTTGACGCCCTCGCGGACCAGTGCCTGGGCACAACCCCATCCCAAACCCTTGCTGGCACCGCACACCAGCGCCCATTTGCCTGCAATACCCAAGTCCATGATCTTTCCTTCGTTAGTCCGACATTCGCGGGAAGCGCTGATGATACTGAGTCAATGGATCATGCCAGGCGTCTCGCAGGGCTAGTTGCGCGCCCGCGTGAACACAAATATGCCCGCAATTACCAGCACCGTGCCGGCCGCCACCCAAACGGTGAATGGCTCGCCAAGAATCACCACGCCCATCAGGATAGTCGACAGCGGCCCCACCATGCCGGTTTGAGCGGTCAGGCTGGCACCAATGCGCTCGATGGCCATCATCACCATCAGCACGGGTGCAGCGGTACACAAGGTAGCGTTCAGCAGCGACAGCCACACCACTTCAGGCGCGACCTGGGCAGCGCTCAGGGGCCTGAGCAGCACAAACTGGAGCAGGCAACACAGACATGCCACTGTCGTGGCCAAACCCACCAGGCGAAGCGAGCCCAGGCGCCTGACCAGTTCGCCGCTGTACACCAGGTAGATCGCATAGCTGACTGCGCTTAAAAAAACCAGCAAGGTTCCCCAAGCTGCGCTGCCTCGTTCCTGATGTCCTTGCGAGGTGAGTTCATGTCCAAACACCAGCAGCACGCCCGTATAGCTGATCGCCATGCCCACCACTTGCCCACCCAAGACCCGGCGTTTGTACAGCACCAAACCCAGCAGCATGACCAGCGTGGGATTGAGGTACAAAATCAGCCGCTCTAGTGACGCACTAATGTAGGCCAGACCGGCGAAATCGAGAAAGCTCGCCAGGTAGTAGCCAGTAAAACCCAGACCCAGCACGCCCAGCCAGTCCTGGCGTGTCAGCGCTGCTTTGCCGCGACTGGCCCACCAGGCCATGGCGACAAAGATCGGCAGGGCAAACAGCATCCGGTACATGATGAGCGTGACCGCATCCACGCCATAACGGTAGGCCAGCTTGACAATGATCGCCTTGCCACTGAAGGCTATTGCGCCAAACACGGCCAGCATCAGACCGGGTCCGAGCGCTTTCTCGAGTGCTACTTCTTTTATAGCATTTAAACCCGATTGGTCAGGCGCTACCGCCTCATTTTGCTCAGAAATTGGAGTCAAAACGGGGCTTGAGGTGAGGAGGAACTTTTAAAACCCGACTGCCTGGCCATCGCGCCGTGCATCGCTGGCGGCCACATAACCTTCGACCTTGGGGTTGCCAACCCGCCAGATAAACTGCCCGGCGCCAAAGTCCTGGTAGGAATCGTTGATGATTTCCATGCGATGGCCCCGCTCGGCCAGTCCCTGCACCGTGGCCGGATTCATCGCCGCTTCGACGTTGATTTCAAACCCTGCGTTGTAGCGCCAGCGCGGCGCATCGCACGCCACCTGCGGACTTTGCTGGTAGTCGAGCATGCGCACCAGGGTTTGCATATGGCCCTGTGGCTGCATGTTGGCGCCCATGACGCCATAGCTCATCACCGGTTGGCCATCCTTGGTGAGAAAGGCTGGAATGATGGTATGAAACGGCCGTTTGCCCGGAGCAACCTGGTTAACGCCGGCCTCCAGGCTGAAACCATGGCCGCGGTTTTGCAGGCTCACGCCAAATTCTGGCTCGACGCAGCCTGAACCAAAGCCCATGTAATTGCTCTGGATGAAGCTCACCATCATGCCGTCTTCATCGGCAGCACTGAGGTAAATCGTGCCGCCCTTGACCGGGTTACCCGCACCAAAGTCCTGGGCCTTTTTCATGTCGATCAGTTTGGCGCGAGAAGCGAGGTAAGCATCGTCTAGCATCTGGTCGGGCGTCACCGCCATCGATGAAGGCTCTGCCACGTAGCGGTAGGTGTCGGCAAAGGCCAGCTTCATGGCTTCGATCTGCAGGTGCTGCGATTCGACCCCATCCAGCGGCAGACTCGCCACGTCAAATTTGTCCAGAATTCCCAGCGCGATCAGCGCCGAAATGCCTTGACCGTTGGGCGGTATCTCATGCAGGGTATAGCCGCGGTAGTCCTTGGCAATCGGCTTGACCCACTCTGGCTGGTAGGCCTCAAAGTCTTTGGCGGTGAGACTGCCGCCATGCTGCGCTGAAAACTTTTCTATGGCGCGTGCCATCTCGCCACCGTAATAGGCCTGACCCTTGCTCTCGGCAATCGCCCGCAAACCTTTGGCCGCGGCCTTGAACTGAAACAGTTCGCCCACATTCGGCGCGCGGCCCCAGGGTAAAAAGCCGCCAGCAAACCCTGGCAAGCCCTGCAACTCGCTGGTCGCGGCAGCCCATTTCTGCTGCACGATCGGCGACAGCAAATAGCCACGCTCGGCGATTTCAATCGCCGGCTCCATCAGGTCTGCGAAAGGCAGCTTGCCGAACCGCTTACTCATCGTGACCCAGCTGCTGACGGCACCGGGGACCGTCACGGAATCTATGCCGCGCTTGGGTGGCGCCGTGGCATCGCTGCCGTATTTGCGCTTGAAATAATCCGGCGTCCAGCTTTGCGGCGCACGGCCAGAGGCGTTCAGGCCGTGCAGTTCCTTGCCGTCCCACAGGATGCAGAACGAATCACTTCCGAGTCCGTTGCTGACAGGCTCGACGATGGTCATGGCAGCAGCAGCCGCAATAGCTGCATCGACTGCATTGCCACCCTTGAGCATCATGCGCAAACCGGCTTGCGACGCCAAGGGGTGCGAGGTGGACACCACGTTGCGGGCAAATACTGGAATCCGGGTGGTCGTGTAGGGATTGTCGTAATTGAATTTCATGCGGCAATTATCAAGGGTTTGGGGAATGCCCCAATGGGCCAGCCAGCATCAGGAAGTGCAGGATGGGGCAGCAGGACGCCGAACTGCGGCCTTGCCTGGCTAGCCTGTCAGACGGCGGGGACAGTACCGCGAGGCCTCATGCCAGGGCATGCTCTGCGGCTGTGAATGGTCCAGCCCTTCCCGGAGCGCCGGATTGCGGATGCCAGCAGGCCAGCCGGTGCTCCCCGGCACCATCCAGCATCGGCGCATCGGCAGAGCATTCCGCCGTGGCATGCTGGCACCGCGGCGCAAAGGCGCATCCGGTGGGTAGTTGCGCCAGGTCGGGCGGTGACCCAGCAATCACAGACAGTGGCTTGCCGCGCATGCCAGCACTGATGGTGGATGCCATCAGTCCCCGGGTGTACGGGTGCGAAGGGCGTGCCATCACATCGGAAACGCTACCCTGCTCGACGATGCGGCCCGCATACATCACCGCAAGACGGTCTGAAATTTCAACCGCGGCGCCGATGTCGTGCGTGACAAAAATCACTGCCATACCAAGCTCGCGTTGCAGCTCGCGCAGCAGCAGCAGAATCTGGATTTGTACGGTGGCGTCCAGCGCCGTGGTGGGCTCGTCAGCCAGTAGCAATTTCGGCTTACAGCACAGCGCCAGGGCGATCATGGCGCGCTGGCGCATCCCGCCGGACAGCTCGTGTGCATAGGCGTCCATCCTCCGCCGAGCCTGGGGGATTTGCACGCGGTCAAGCATTTGCAATGCCCGACTGGCAGCCGTGGCTTTGTCAACCGGTTCATGCGCCCGGATCATTTCGACCATCTGCTGGCCGATTGTGTAGACCGGGTCAAAGGCCAGACCCGACTCTTGAAACACCATGGAAACCACGGCTCCACGGTACCGCTCAAGGGCCGCACCTTTCAGGGCCATGACGTCCAGACCCCCGATGCTGATGCCACCGGTGACCCGACTGTTCTGGGGCGGGTTGAGCCGCAGCAGTGTGCGCAGCGTCACACTCTTTCCCGAGCCCGATTCACCGAGAAGCCCGAGCGTTTCCCCCTGACCGAGCTCCAGACTGACGCCACGCAGAGCTTGCAGCGTGCGCGCGCCGGTGAAGGTTACATGGAGGTCTTGAACAGACAAAAGTGGCGCTGTCATGCAAGCACCTGCTCGACGGGCATGGCTCGATGCTCAGGCCCAATCCGGCCAGGTGTGCTGCCAGCTTCAAAGGCAGCGGCCGAATGGCCCGAACCGGGTACGGCCATATGACAGGCGACCTGGTGCGCCGCGTTTGGCAAGGCCCTGAGGTCTGGCGTGCTGGCAGAGCACACCGCTTCGGCGTGCGGGCATCGGTCGCGAAAGCGGCAACCGCTGGGCGGATTGATAGGGTTAGGCGGATCCCCAACCAGGGGCGACTGATGGGTCCGGCGGGTCGGGTCCATCGACGGCACTGCCGACAGCAAAGCCCGGGTGTACGGGTGGTGGGCAGCACTGTAAATTTGCTCGACCGGCCCGACCTCGACCACCTGGCCCAAATACATCACCATCACCCGATCACACAGGTACTGCACCACATGCAGATCATGCGAGATAAAAATATAGGTCAAGCCCTGTTCGGCCTTGAGCTCTTGCAGCAGATTGAGAACCTGGGCTTGTACCGATTTGTCCAGCGCGGCCACCGCCTCATCCAGAATCAGCAGGCGCGGCTCGACTGCCAGCGCTCGGGCAATATTGATACGCTGACGCTGGCCACCCGACAGTTCATGCGGATAACGCGAGGCAAATTGTTCAGAGCGCAGGCCGACCCGGTCCAGCAGGGCATGGGCACGCGCCAAGGCCTGCGCCGCGCTCAGGCCATGCACCCGCGCGCCAAAGCTGATGGTGTCTTCAACCGTCAGGCGCGGGTTCAGCGATGCGAACGAGTCCTGAAATACCATTTGCAGACTGCGCCGGTAATCTTTCAATGACACGCCGCCAAACTCGGCCACGCCTTCACCGTCAAATACCAGGCTGCCTCGATCGGGCTCAAGCAAGCGGGCGATCAGACGGGCGGTAGTGGACTTGCCACAACCGGACTCCCCGACGATTCCCAGCGTCTCACCTTTGGCGACTTCGAAGCTCACATTGTCCACTGCATGGACATACCGGCGAGGTCGCACCCAGAGTGGGTCACGCACCGGAAAGTGTTTGACCAAACCCTGCACCGCCAGCAGAGGCTGGGCTGGGCCGCCGCGATCGGTCGCGGACCCCTGCAGCGCAATTGGCACAGCTGCTTCAGACGAATTCATGCCTTTCCCCTGACGCCTAGCGCCGCATATCCATGGCAGACCGAATGCCATCGGCCAGCAAGTTAAAACAAATCGAGGTCATGAAAATCATGGCCCCGGGAAGCGCCGCAACGACCGGATTGTTGAAGATCGCGGAGCGCAGGGTGTTGAGCATCAGCCCCCATTCGGCCTCAGGCGGGCGTACTCCCAGTCCGAGAAAAGACAGCCCCGAGGCCAGGATCATGCACACGCTGATCAGCCCTGTCGCATACACAAATACCGGACCGAGGACGTTACCCAGCACCTGTACCCGAATGATGGTCAGCGCATGCGCCCCACTCATGCGGGCAGCATCGATGTAGTCCAGCTTGGCCACCTGGGTCGTGACGCTTTCGGCCACGCGCGCGATCTGCGGAATAAAAACAAGGGTGAGTGCCATCAGGCTGTTGCTCATTCCGGGGCCCATGGCACCCGAAATGGCTACGGCCAGCAAAACCGAGGGGAAGGCATAAAAGACATCGAGCGTACGCATCACCGCCATGTTGACCTTGCCGCCCAGGAAACCTGCTGTCACGCCAATCGTCGTGCCAATGACAAACGCCAGGGCGACGGGAACAATTCCCATGACCAGAGACAGTCGCCCGCCGTAAATCAGTCGGCTGAGCAAATCGCGACCCAGCTCATCAGTGCCCAGCCAGTGACCGGGGCTGCCTACCGGCATCAAGCGCCGGAGCATGCTGGTTTTAAACGGATCAGCCGGCGCTACCCAAGGTGCGAACACGGCGGCCAGGATGAGCAGAAGCAGCACCACCCCGCAGGCCATGGCGACACGATCCTTGCGCAGGCGTTGCCAGACAGATTGCCAATAGCCAGAGCCGGCCGCCTGGGGAGGCAGCACGAGCGCGGGGCCAGGCGCAGACCCTGACAAATAGCTTGGAGCGGTCGCTGACATCGGTATCCTTTGTGTGATCAGCTCGGCCTCAAGCCCGGCGCATGCGAGGATCGATCAACGGTTGCAGCACGTCAACGAACAGGTTGAGCGCTACAAAAAACATACACAGTACCAAAATCGTCCCCTGCAAAAGCGGAATGTCCCGCTGGAAAATGGCCGTATTGAGCAGAAAACCGGTGCCCGGCCAGGCGAACACCGTCTCGACCAGAATCGACCCACCCATCAGGTAACCCAACTGCAAGCCAGCCACCGCCAGGATGGTGGGCAAGGCGTTTTTAGCCACGTGCATGAAGACGGCATTGCGCCGCAGACCACGCGCCCAGAGCGCCATGACAAACTCCTGCTGCAGCGTCTCGGCCACTAGCGCGCGCACGGTGCGTGTCACGATGCCCATGGGAATCACGCACAGCGTGACGCCTGGCAGGATGAGATGCCGAAAATGCGCCCAATCCCACGCCCAGCCGTTACCGCCGTCTGCCGAACTGCCCGGCCCTGCCCCCATGGCGGGAAGCAGATCCAGCCAAACCGAAAAAATAATGGTGAGCACCAGTCCGAGCCAGTAGTGCGGCACGCTCACGCCTAGAACCGACAGGCCGCTTGCAATGCGGTCGGTCCAGCCGCCAATATGGTTTCCCGCAATCGCCCCCAGCACCACACCGCCGACCATGCCTAAAAGCGCGGCAAAGGCCGCCAGGATCAGGGTGTTTTTGACCGCCGAGAAGACTTCGGTGCGCACCGAGCGGCCTGAAGCAATCGACACACCCAGATCGCCTTGCACCGCACGCAGCAGCCACAAGCCATACTGAACCGGTAAGGGCTTGTCCAGGCCATAGGCTGATCGGAGTGCAGTGACGACTTCAGCCGGCGCATCGGCAGGCGCAATCGCATTGAGCGGATCACCCGGCGCGATGTACACCAGTAAAAACGACAACAGCGTCACACCCAGCGCAATAGGCAAGGTATAGAACAAGCGGCGAAGCAGGTAGGCAAGCATGCGTGCAGATTAGAAAGGCTAGAAAAGCCAGAAAGGCGGGCACCCGGCAGACTCTACCGCCGGGCGCTGAGTGGACGTGAGGACGACTCAGAGGCCGATCGTGGTCAGATCCTGGAACCAGTGCTGAGCCTGAGTGAACTGCTTGACTTTGGGCGAGAGTGCATGAGGATTGGTATCGTGCACCACCCACAGCATCAGAGCCTGGTCGACCATGGTCTGATGAAGACTGGCCAGCAGTCCGTCCTGCGTCTTGATGTCAAAAGTCGTGCGAATCTTGTCCAGCGTGGCGTCTGTTTTCGGATCCACAAAACCGCCCCAGTTCACCCCGTTCGGCGAGATGTAGCGGCTGTCGACAAAGCGCGTGAGGGCATAAAAAGGATCAGCCGTGACGTAGCCGAGGTTGATCGCGGTGATGCCTTTGCCGCCATTCATGTCGGCCTTGGCGCCACTGCGCCAGTGCAGGTAAAGATTTTCCAGTTCTACCACCTCGAAATCCAGGGCAATGCCTACTTCTGCCAGACTTTGCTGAATGTACTCATTCATCGGCAGGGACAACATCTGACCGGTGCCGCCCTGTGCAATGATGACCTTGGCCTTAAGCGGCTTTTCTTTCGAATAGCCAGCCTGCGCCATCAAGGCTTTCGCCTGCGGCAGGTCGTACTTGATGGTGAAAGCCGGTTTTCCAAACCACGGGCTGGTCGGATCCAACTGTCCTCTGGCAGGCGTTGCCAGGCCATTCATGAGTTTGACCACTTCATCCCGATTGATCGCCAGGTTGGCGGCCTTGCGAACACGAATGTCGGTCCATGGAGAACCAGGCTGGGTACTGAAATGGTAGGGCCAGACGTGTGGCGTCACGTTGGTGACCACCTTGAAGCCGCCTTTTTTAAGTTGCTCCAGCACATCCGGCGGCGGGGTCTCAATCAGATCCACCTGGCCGCTGAGCAGCGCATTGGCCCGTGTCAGGGCTTCGGGAATCGGCAACAAAATAATGCGGTCGGTTTTGGCCAGACGCTTGGTATCCCAGTACGCGGCGTTCTTGACCAGTTCGGCACGCTCGCGTGGAACCAGTTTGTCCAGCCTGAATGGTCCGGTGCCCGAGGGCTGGAAGGCGACTTTTGCCCAGTCTTTTCCAAGTTTTTCCCACTGCGCCGGGCTCGATATCAGGAACCAGGGCAGCTGATAGGGAAACAGTGCATCCACATCTTTGGTCGTGATCTCAACGCTCAGGTCACCGGTCTTTTTATAGCTCGCGATGGAGGGGATGCGCGGGCGCACTTGAGCGCTTTGCTTGGCATCAAATTGTGGTGATTTGTCGTTCAGGACTTTGTCAAGGTTCCACAACACCGCATCAGCGGTGAAATCTGAACCGTCGTGAAACTTCACACCCTTGCGTAGAGTGAAGATCCATTTTTTCGGCTCCTTGGGATCACTTTTCCAATCGGTTGCCAGTCCAGCCATCAGTTTGCCGGGACGGGTGCCGATGTTGGCCTCCCAGGCCACCAAGGGGTCGTATATCGTGTGACCGGTGAACTGGTAAGCCCCTGCACCCCGATCAGGCTGGCCGGTGGTCAAAGGAATATCCGCCATCGAAATTCCGTAGCGGACCACGGTTTCGGCGATGGCACCACCTGCCAGTGACAACGCAAAAGGAACTGCCACCGATACAGACAGCACGACGCGACCCAGTCGCTTGAAAAAAGATTGCATGAATACACTCACGAGGGTTGAAGACCACCATGTGAATGCATTTACCATGCCAGGCTCAGCTAATCTGACTGCGTGCCGGACAGATGCGAGTGCCCCACCAAATGACACAAGCCGCACCGACCAGGTGCATGCTTGCAGCTGGCCCGGCCGGGCACCGGTCTCAGTCCTTAAAGACTTTGTGATGCAGGCGACGCAGCGACCACCATACTGCCAGCAGCACAACGGGGATCGCGCCAGCGGCGGTGGACTTGGCGCTGTAGGGCCAGCCCAGCCCCTGCAGGCCGTTCGCCAGGTAGCTCACCAGCCCCACGATGTAATAGGTGATCGCCGCCACAGAAAGCCCCTCTACCGTGGACTGCAGTTTGAGT